>JAAENP010000041.1 GCA_024224155.1 bacterium | reverse complement strand
GACGCCGAGCGTCCGAATCTGACACCGATCTGCTGTGAAATACGTCACAGTGCGCCTAACTGGCTGAAAACAGGCTACTTGTGATTCGGAAGGCAGGTGATGGGGCTGCTGCCTCGGAATTCCTTTGAGCTTCAGCGAAGATTCAGGCGCCGGCAGACGTCTTATATCTCTTGAACCCTTGGCGAGCGTCCCCTCCCGACCGCGGCCGTCCCCCGGCGACCGTCAGGAGGACGTGTCGACGCTCGCCTCGATTTCAGGAGAAAGACATGGCGCAACGAGAGCCGAGATACGTCGAGCCCAGGACCCTCGTCGAGACGACCGACGTCGTCATCCAGAACCGCCACCTGCTGCGTCCGTCCGCAGAGATCAACGACCTCGTGGTCGGCGTGCTCGGGCGAGCACAACGCAAGTACGACATGACAGTGTGCGGCGTCGTGGCATTGTCCACGCACCTCCACGCTTTGTTGGTGCCCGAGGACGTCGAGCATCTGGCCCGCTTCGAATGTTTCGTGAACACGAATTTGAGCAAGGAGGTAGGGGGCGTCCACCGATGGCCTGGCAAGCTGTGGGCGGGCAGATACAAGCACGTGCCGGTGAGCTGGGAGGAGCCCGCTCAAGTCCGCCGGCTTGAGTATCTGCTCAGTCAAGGCTACGCTTCATACTGCACCTCGTCGCTAGTTCGTTCGAGTTCTCTGCATGTGGCCCGAAGGCGGTCTCGGACCTCTTCGGCGGTAAGACTGGGGTCGAGGGTCGGATCCTCGTAGCGACAATTCCTTCTCCCATAATAGTGGGCGTTGAGCAGATCGTGATGCTCCCAGCGCTTGAGCATCTCATAGCCCACATGTAGCTTGGCGGCCAGTTCCTGCGCCGTAAGGTGGCCCGCCTCGCGCAGGCGTCGGGATCGACTCTTGAGCTTGTAGGCTATGCGGAGGCTCTGGACGAGAGCCGGGTTGAAGCTCTGGCTCTTGGAAGGGCAGACACCGTTGCCGTTGAGCAGATCTGCGATCTCGCTCTCGGTATGGTGGTCGAGAAGCCGATCGATCTCTCGGATGATCTCGGGATCCGTCTTACTGAGCTCGATGAGGTTGAGGGGAACCGGCAAGGTCAAGGTCTTCATGGTGCCGCCTTTGAAGCGGACGTGCACGGTGATCTCGTCTCCACGCCGGAGGGTGACGTCTTCGACGAGCAACCGCGCCATCCGCTTGCGCTCTCGAGCGGGCGTCTGCGGATCGGCCCAGAGCCGGGAGAAGTCGCTGACCAAGGATCGGACCTTCGCCTTGAGCTCTTCGTCGAGGGGCTTGCGGTCCTCGGCGAGGCGGCGCTCAAACTCCTCCTCGGCGGCGACCAGGAACTGCAGCTTTTCGTTCCACTCCGCCTCCAGGCTGGCGACGACCAGCCGGTTGTCGGGATCGACCTGGAGGAAGCGTCGGCGAGCCAAGTCGGCTTCATAACGCGCCCGGTCGACCTGTTTTCGGCGCAACCGCTCCGCCTGCTCGAAGCGCTGTGCGAGTTCCTGCTGGACGCTCAAGGAGACCTCCAGGGTCATGGGGGTCATGAGCTCGACGAGAAGCTCACCGACCGCCTCGTCGACGCTCTTCCCATGGACGGTCTGACAGACGGGCTCCTCCTTGCGGGCGCACACGTAACCGGGAACCAGTTCCTCCTGTCTCCAGTGGTAATGAACGCCCATCTTGTGGCCACACTTGCCGCAGACCACGATCCCCTGCAGCAGTGCCGGACCTTCCCGGGGCGGGCTGCGGCGGTCGGCTCCGATCGCCTGCGCGTTCTGCGCCAGACGTCGTAGATTCTCCTCATACTCTTGTTGGGAGATGTAACCCTCGTGGGCGTCGGGAATCCACGCACACCACTCGTCCGCGGGTCGTTTTTGGCGCACGTAGCGCCCCTGCGGAGTCCTGTACTGGCGGGTCCTACCGTAACAATAGATGCCCGCGTACCGGGGGTTGTGGAGCACGCGCAGAACTGTGTTGACCCCAAGATCCTTCCACACCACCGGGAGCTTGTGCCGCGGTCCCCGAGCCGGCGCCCGGTGGGGGAATAGAATCTTTTCTTTGCGGAAGAATTTGGCGATTCCCAACGCCGAACCGACGCGGGGGAAGGTGGCGAAGAGCGTCTGGATCGCCTCCTGCACCTGGACATCGGGATCCAGAACCACCCGCGACTGCTCGTCATAGATGAAACCGATGGGCAGGGGAATGTTCAACTCGCCGCGCCGAGCCTTGTTCAAAAGGCCGCCCTGAAGACGTGACCGCAGGACATGCAATTCCGCCTCGGACATCGTGCCTTTCAAACCCAGCAGCAGACGATCGTTGAAGTGGGCCGGGTTGTAGATCCCATCTTCATCGAGAATCAGCGTGTCGGTCAGAGCACAGATCTCGAGTAACCGGTGCCAGTCCGCCGAGTTGCGGGCCAGCCGCGAGACCTCCAGGCCCATCACCAGCCCGGCATGCCCCAGACCGACCTCGCTGACCAACATCTGGAAACCGATCCGATCGGCGGTGGATCCGGATTGTCCCTGGTCGGAATCGACGACGATGATCTGCTCTTGGCTCCAGCCGAGTGCGCGAGCCCGGCCGCTGAGATCATACTGCCGGCGCGTGCTCTCGGTATGGTCGTTCACCTGGTGCAGTGTCGACTGCCGGATGTAGAGATAGGCACTACGTGTTAGATGACGTGCGGTCACCTTGTGGTGAGGGTCGGACATGAATGAAGCTCCTTTCGGGTCACGATCAGTTGTGTGAGGATTCGGGTCAGCTCACCCGCCAAGCCTCTGGGCAGGGGCGGCGCCTCGAGACGACGGGCGGGCGCAGGCGCGACGGTGGCGGTGAGGAACGACTGCACTCGCATCCAGCCCACCAAACCCTGGCGTAGGAAGACGCTGAGGCCGAGCCGTGAGCCGACCTCGTTCGACAGGACCTCTTGGCGCAGGTGCTCGTAGCGGTCGACGAGAAGCTCAGAGTCGAGCGTCTTGCCCTCTCGGTTGCTCAGGAGTTTTTTTTTCTGCGGGCCAAGGCGCGCTCGATCGTGCGCGGATGGACCTCCTTCTCGAAGCGGGTCCGCACCAGCTTGACCAGTTCCTCGGTCACCAGCGATGGATCCTCGATCCGAGCCTGCTCCAGTGCGTCGACGATCTCGGGCGTGAGCTTGTGGCCTGCCCGGGGGCCGCGTTTCTTGGGCACCAGGCCCACCAGGCCGTGCTGGTCGAACTGCCGCTGCGCTTCGTAGAAGGAAGGCCGCGAGAAGCCGAAGTTCTCGGCAGCGCCGCTCACCGTGCGTTGTTCGACCCGCACTCGGCGCAGCATCTCGTACTTGACTTGGATCAGATCCTGGGGGTCGAAGAACTCGCTGTTGTCGAACAACTCGTCCGTGACTCTGCCGGGATCTGGGTTCAGGCAGGCGCTCCGGCGTAGGCTCTCGGTCTTGTCGTCGCTCTTCTTTGTCATCGGTTTCATTCCCTAGCGGCGAATCGTGTGTAAAGACAATTATGCCTATACCTATGCGGCCTGTCAAGCCCCTTTCTCGAGAATCCTTGGGCGATTTGACGGAAAATCGCGAAAAGCAGATTCTCAGACTCTGAAACATCTGCCACCACGGCAGAATTATCCTTACATATGAGGCGTAATTCACTTGACACTCCTTTCTCTCTGACCCGCCCCACAAGGAGCCGGGTTCGTCCAACTCTCGATCAGGACGTGGAGGCGCAAGAGATCCTCGACCCGGAAATGTGCGCGGCTGGCAGAGATGGCGACAAAGGGCTCTGCCGCCGCCATGTCGGTCCAGTCAACCGGCATGCTCTCCAGGTGGCCGTGATCGTCATAGAAGTAGACGCGGTCGCCGCCGGTCCCTCGGATCCGACGGTCAGCCAAACGGAACTCGCGCCCATGGAGGGGATGGAAGGGGTGGGTCACCCGGAAGCGCGAACCGGATCCCAAGCAATCCGCCGCTGAACCGGGTGCAGTTGTCGACTCTGTCCCATGGGGTCAAAGAGGGGCTCGTCGACCGCGCTTTCCAGTGGCCGGGAGTGCACAGCGCCCTGGCGCTCGTCGAGGGCAAGCCGCTCATCGGCCACTGGTACGACCGGACCAAGGAGTACGCCGCGCGTCAGAGGAGCGAGGACGTCGATCCGGAGGAGTTCGCCACCGAGGAACGCCTGGTGCTCTCGCCGCTGCCGTGCTGGCAGCATCTTCCGGCGGCCGAAGTGCGACGCCGCGTGGCGGAAATCGTCGCGAAGATCGACGAAGAGGGCGCCAAGGAGCGCGAGCGCACGGGGCGCCGGTCGCTCGGGGTGAGGAAGATCTTGCGGGTGCGTCCGCACAAGCGCCCAAGGCGAGTCAAGAAGTCGCCAAAGCCGAGGATCCACGCGGCCACGAAGCGGGTGCTCGAACAGATCCGCGAGGCCCATGCGGAAGTGATGGCGGCTTTCCGTGAGGCGTCGGAGCGACTCCTGGCCGGAGACCGGGAAGCCGAATTTCCCGAGGGAACCTTCCCTCCCGGGCTTCCGTTCGTTCCGTTCGAGCCCCGATCGAGGGGGCACCCGGCCTGAGGCCGGGGCCGTCGAGCTCGACCGGACGAACTCCGCGGCCAAGGCCATCGTGACCCTTTGACATCCGGTGCAAAGTCAGTCGGGACGATGCTCCCGACTGGGGAGAGGTGTGTCTGGAGGAACCGAGAATGACGCCTCGTTCGCGCTCATGCTCGGCGAACGCGCCGCTCTTTGGCCCGTTTTCCCAGAAACGCCCGGCAGGTCAATGGCTGGTTAATGGCGTGACCCAATGGCTACGCCTCAGCTTGGAGCATGGCCTCTCCTTGCCTCGGAGGATTGAGGTATCCTGCCAGGAGGCTGCTTCGGCACGCGCGGTGGTTGGTCACCTGCTTGCGGCTGACGAAGATCCTGATCGCTCGCTGGCCAGCCGAGATACAGTCGCTCAGGCGATGTGTGATTTTTTTCTTGATGACCAGGCTCCACCGCCCCCCAATCTTCACGTGAGCCTCTG
>JAAENP010000040.1 GCA_024224155.1 bacterium | reverse complement strand
GGCCCGACCGCTTTGGCAACGAGACCGGAGAGATCAGTCCCGGCACCAGCAACGACGTCGGGTGGGCTCACTTCTCGCCGCAGAACCGCTTCGCCGATCAGGTCGGGGGAAAGGGGGGGCTGCGAGGCTTCTACGGCAAGTTCTACGACAGCAACGTCACCGGCAACTGGAAGTCGCCGCCGCCCAGTCCCCCGATCTTTGTCTACGAGATCTCCACTTCTCTCGACGGGCCGTGGGATCCCTACATCACCTTCGATTACGGCGAGCCAGTGCTCGATCCGAATCTGAAGCTCCCCGAGACGGATCAGTTCACGCTCGGCTACGAACATCGGGTGGGCCCCAACTCGTCGCTCGGAGTCCAGGCCATCTACAAGGACACCAAGAACCTCATCGGCTGGGAGATCCTCGGCGACGGCGTCTACGAGATGCTTCCGTGGCCGAATCCGATCACCGGCGAGGTCCAGCCGATAGCGAGCATCCTCGTGCAGCCGACGACCCGCAAGGGCAACCGGCCCGGTGACGGCTCGCTGGCGCCGCCCGGCCAGGGGTACGAGCAGGACTACAAAGGAGCGTTCGTGGCGTTCAACAAGCACTACGCGAACGGCTGGAGCATGATGGCCTCCTACACCTGGTCGGACTCGAACGGCTTTCTGCCGACCCCGCTGGCACAAGATCAGGGAGATCCGGCGTTTACGATCCAGGACGGCCGCGATCCCAACCACTGGATCAACGCCGAGCAGGCGCTCCAGAACCAGCGCGAGCACGCGGTGCAGATCCAGGGCAACTTCGACCTGCCGTGGAATCTCCTCGGCACGGTCGTCTACAGGTATCTCTCCGGCAAGCCCTACAACCGGCAGGTGCAAGCCGGGGTGTTCTCCTCGCAATTCCCGCTTGAGCAGGGCGGACAGACCGTGATCGCGGTTCCGGCCTCCAGCTC
>JAAENP010000039.1 GCA_024224155.1 bacterium | reverse complement strand
TCGCCGTAGCGCCGCTGCTCGACGTAGCGCAGGCCGTCCTGCACCAGGAAGGCGACGGTCCCGGAAGCCGGCGGCTGGCCGGCGAGCGGCGCCGGGACGAGGACGAAACCGGCGAAAAGGACCGCCGTCAAAAGCCGCGTTAAGACAAGCATCGCGAGCACCTCCGCAACGGACTCAAGACTCGAGCTCAGCATCCGATCGGCCTCGGAGGGACGACCGGCGATAGGGATCTCGAGTCATTGTACCCCCCTTTCGCGGGAAACAGACACCGAAGTGGAGAAAAAGTAGGTCTCTCCCGGGTCGCGGCCCTCTCCGCCGCCTTCATCTCGGGGGTCGAGCTTCCTTCACCACCCTGCCGATGATCACGTCGCCGGACTGGCGCGGGGCCTTGCGCTCGGGATTCTGGCGATTCTCCGTCAGCTCCCTCACGTGTCGCGAAGCGTAGTCGTAGACCTCGTCGACGTCGACCTCGCGGTCGCCGTTCTCGTCAGCCGCGCCCCGCAGGCCTTCGAGCACGTAATGCGTGAACACGCCGTGGCCCAGATCCTCTAGCTCGCGCGCCACTTCGTTCGAGCCGCTCGCGGTCAGGACCACCCGCCCGGTACCGGCTCTCGCAATGCGCTCCAGGAAGACCTCGTCGAGCGTCCCTCCCCTCCCACCCTCGAAGACCGTGCGGCCGCCGACCGCGCCGCTGAAGCAGCTGTCGATCACGACGACGACACGCTCGGCTCCGATTCTCCTCACGATCTCCGGCAGCCGGTCCATGTTGAGTGCCGTGCTGTACAGATCGTCGGGATCCGAGTCGTACGTCAGGAAGTACTTGGAGAAAAAGTCGGCGTTGGGGCCCGTGAGCTCAGAACGAGGCTGTCCGAGCTGCCTTTCTCAGGGCTCATTCTTTGTCACTGCAGCTTGTAGTGGATTCCTGCGGTTGCCCGTGATCTTGAAACCTGCCCAGTAGTACGGGTCCCGCCAACGCGGCTCTTCCAGGAAAGAGAGCTGCGCCTGGCGCAAGGCTGAACCCAGGTCTGTACCACTCGAGAGATTCCGATAGAAGCGGACCATCAGCTCAGCTGTCGCTTCGTCCGGGATCTTCCAGAGCGTCGAGCCGACACTGTTGGCGCCAGCCACCAGAAACGCGTTGGCCAGTCCCATCGCGCTATCTGGCTCATCTTAAACACTTTCCGTAAGTATTCGGTTAACCCGTTGAGGTTGCCGGTCT
>JAAENP010000038.1 GCA_024224155.1 bacterium | reverse complement strand
GAGGCACCGTCAGGGTGAACTGCGCTCTCTTCTCAAATATCACCACGAAATCGGAGCCACCGAAGGCGCAGTTGGCGAACTCCCAGCCCTTCTTGGCCATCGCGCCCTCCTGCACCCAGTCGCGCAGGTCGCTACCCGACACCTGGGCCCTCCCCATCGGCGCTGCGATCACGATGCCGTGCGCCGGGGTCTCGATCCCCAGCACCAGCCGGGTCTGCCCGAACTGCCAGTCGGCCGTGTCGCGCGGGTCGTAGTAGCCCACCTCACCCGGCGCCAGGGGCGCCTTCCAGCCTGACTTCATCCGCACGCCGGCCTGGATGTGCTTCATATACACGAGCTTTCCTGCCACGGGCACGTGCAGCCGGTGGTAGTTGTTAACGTTCAGGAACTGATGGGTCCAGGTACCGCCGTTGAAGACGCTCGCGTCGATCGAGCCGAACTCGGCCAGCACGGCCTCGTCCGACTCGCCGGCGACGAACTCGTGGACGTCGCTGTAGAGCTTGCCCTTGATCAAGCGCCCAGACTGGGCGACGCCGTCATAGGTCGTCACCAGCTTGCCGTCGTCGCTGATCGGCCACCAGCCGGCGGAGGTCGAGTCTCCGATCGACACCACGGTCAGCGGATCGTCGTAGCCCTCCACCGGACGCGAGCCGTTCGGAAACTTGTCCCGCTTCCTGCACAGCTCGCGGATGAAGAACAGCTGGAACGTCGGATAGGGCTCTTTCGGACAGTACCAGTCGCCAAAGTACGGGTCGTTTCTGAAGTCCGGAACGTACTTCGCCGATGGCGGCGTCTCTAGGTACTCGCCCCAGGATTGCGCAATCGACCGCATCCACTCCGAGAACCTGGCGTTCTTGAACTGGATCTGGCCGCGCGGATCGGTGGTCAGCTGCCGGTCGACCAGGAAGTAGCTGTAGGAAAGCAGGTCGAGGATGTTCCAGTTGCAGTAGTTAGCTCCGTCCATGCCGACGCGAATCTGCCCCTTGAACAGCCCGGTCTTGATGTTCTGCGGGTTGTAGGTCACCAGCGCATCGATGAAATCGTAGTAGTCCTCGAGGCTCGCCACCGGATTGGTCATCGGATCGCCGTTGACGACCTGGCCCATGGCGATCGACTGCGACAGGTCGTATTTGAGATTTGTGTCCGAGTTCACCATGGCAGTCAGCTTCTCGGTCGCCGGCTGCCGCGGCGGCTTCGTGCACTCCTCGGCAAGAGCTCCCCCGGCACCCAGGAGCCCCACCAGACAGGCGACGGTGATAGAGGCTCGGGTTGAGTGGATACGCATCCATCCCTCCTTTCCTGGAATGTGCTCTCAGTCTAGCAAGGCTCGCGGCCGACGGCCGGCGATTGTTCGTCCGATAAGCCGCGCATGTGACTATCCGGTTAGCTCAGCACGGTACAACATCTTGTATGTCGTCGGGTCGTGCTGTCCGGTCAGCCCCAGGAGCGACTGAAAAGCGGCCATCGGGGTCCGTCGACGATTGAACCGGAAGACGAACTCGTTCACGTACGAGGGAAGATGCTTGGCGCTAACCCCGTGATGAGTCCCGGTCAACCAGTTCTTGAGATTCGAGAACGCTCGGTGAATCCGTGGGAGGTGCTTCGCCGCGCTCGTTCCCGACCCCTGCGTCTTCGGTCGATGGTCAAAGCCGCGCGCTTGTGCAAGGAAGCGTACGCTTCCCAAGCATCGGTCAGCACAACGCTCTCGGGCCGTACAACCTGCTCGACGAAGCCCGACAGAGAAGCGGCAGAGACGTCCTTGACCACCGCCAATCTCAACCTTCCGGAACCACGTCCTTTGACTTCAACGGCACCTACAACAATCGACTTGGTGCCATCCCCTTGCCGGCCACCCGTGCGCTCACTGTCTTTGCCGCCAACATAGGTCTCGTCTACCTCGACAGTTCCGCCGATCTGGTCTCGTTCTGGGCGGATCATGGCGCGACGTAGCTTGTGCAGCATGGTCCAAGCGGTTTCGTATCGGCTCAGGCCAAGCTGCCGCTGGAGCTGCAGCGCAGAGAATCCGGGCGTGTGAGTCGTCACGAGATAGGCAGCCCAGAACCACTGTTGCAGCGGGAGGCGAGTCCGATGAAGAACCGTGCCCGCAGTCAACGAGACCTGGTAACGGCACGACCGGCACTGATGGAGTCCTCGAGATTCGACGCCGTACGCGTCAGGGCTGCCACACTTCGGACATGCGAACCCTTCAGGCCATCGAGACCGGAACAAGTAGTCAGCGCAGGCTTCCTCAGTTGCGAAGCGGGACTGGAACTCTGCCAAACTGCGAGGAAACGATGGTCGGGCCATCACGACACCTCGCCAAGACACTACATCTTGTGCCTTGCTGAGGTAACCGGATAGTCACAAGCCGCGCTTACCGGACGGATCGTCTCGAGTACGCTCCGGACTGGAGGGATGGCGAGAACGAACGCTCGGGACATTGCGCGGGGGCAAGGAGTGATGCGGATATTTGCACCCCCTAACAAGGCAGACAGGAGACACAAAATCCCACTAACCTTGCATATACCTGATTGTATTGAAGTTATCCTTAGTGCCGGAGCCGGGACTCGAACCCGGAAGCCCGAAGGCGGGGGATTTTAAGAGGGCGCCGGCGCAGCAACGTGCAGCACCTGGCAGCGCGTAACTAGCAGCCAATCAGAGACTTAGAACGCTCGGTCTTGCTGCTCGCTACTGTGCCTTGCTGCAGCTTTTCGGCTGCGAGTGTGCCGCTAGTGTGCCACGCCAGTGAGCATCCTGAGCTGGGCTGACTCTCCGCACACAGGTCTTCCCTGACCTCAGTAGTAACATCGGCCGTCACCCCCCAGGACGTCCCTGAAATGATCGGCAAGACCATCTCGCACTACCGGATCGTCGAGAAGCCCGGTGAGGGCGGGGGGCCAATCTACCGGACAAGCTCAGAAGGCTTCAGGCGCATGGGACCTCACGCGGAAACCGAGAACACCCTACGCGGGTATCCGATGTCTCACAGGCTCGGAGTCCCCTGGAGACTTACAAGGCTGCTGCCAAAGTCGGGGGTGAGCTAGAACCGTGAGGAGGTGGAGGCGAGAATCGATGAACCGACCGAGATATGTGGTCTTCGCAGTACTGGCTGCCGTGGGCGGCTTGGCCGACTCAGCGGTATCTCAACAGACCGCCCGCTACGACGGCCCGATCATCGATATGCACATGCATGCGAATCCTGTGTTTCGGGATGCCGCTGGTGAACCTCTTTCTCGCCCCTGTAATCCCCGGCCCTGTCAGGGTCCGCCGGCCCAGGCTAGATCCGACGAAGAGGTCCTGAGTTTCACGCTCGCAGCAATGGACCGACACAACATCGTCCTCGGTTTTCTGAGCCAGTGGCCACTGGACCGCGTCTATCGCTGGGTTGATGCCGCACCGGGCCGCTTCATAGCTTCGCCTTTCATCTCTGACCCCGCCATGGTTTCTCTCGAGGATCTCCGAGTGGAGTATGAGGCAGGACGGCTCGCTGGACTCGGGGAGCTAGCTCTGCCTTACAGCGGTGTATTGCCCGCCGATCCGAGTTTGGAGCCGTTCTTCGCTCTCGCCGAGGAGTTGGACCTTCCGGTGCTTGTTCATCATCAAGGCACCGCCGGGCCGAGCGAGCATTTTCGCATCTCGAATGGCCATCCTGAACAACTAGAAGAGGTGCTCGTGCGGCACCCGACACTCCGCCTTTACATGGAGAACTCAGGATACCCGTTCCTGGGTGAGACCATTGCGTTGATGTACCGCTATCCCAAAGTGTACGGCGACCTCTCCACAGGCACCTGGATCTACCCGAGGGAGACCTTCCACCAGTACCTGAAGGGGCTCATCAACGCTGGACTCGGAAAGCGTCTCATGTTCGGCTCGGATCAGATGCAATGGCCTGAAGTCATTGACGATGCCGTCGAGGCCATCGAGTCGGCCACCTTCCTCACGGATGAAGAGAAGCAGGACATCTTCTACAACAACGCTGCTCGGTTCTTGAATCTGAGCGATGGTCGAATTGCCGAGCATCACGCTCGCTGACGGCCTGGTCGCTGACGCTGCCTATTGCCTCCCAATTCCAAGCGGACTGTACTTTCTGTCGACGACGACGGTACAAACAAGAAGGCCCAGTCGCGGCCTGATTGTAGCGCCCGAGTCGCTCGCCAGGGCGGCTGTCGCCCGGACCTCATCAACCCCAGGCTCGCAGAGAGAATCGATGCAGCTTCTCAGACTGGCCGCTTCGCAATGCTAGGCTCCGGTGCAACCGGTGCTGGGCAGCAGGGCTGTGGCCTCCGCGCCGGTGCCGGTCGAACGCTGGAGTCCTCCTTCGTATACGGCTAGCTCACTCAAGTGACACACGCCACGGCCTCGAACTTGAATCGGGACTCGAATGCGACGAACCGCAGCTAGATGGATCCTCGCGGTCGTTGTGCTGATCGGATGTGATGGCGGAGCTGATCGGCCTGCGGAGCTAACGGCCGCAGACCTGGACGCCATTGCGAGTCTGCGGCACGCAGTCATCGAGGCGATCGTCGCTGGTGACGCTGCTGCCTATGCCGACCTCTGCACTGAGGACGTACGACTCTTGCACGCGAACGCGCCGTTGATCACCGGAAGAGTGGAGCTGCGAGCCCACAACGCAGCCATGTTCGAGGCCGTCACCGTGACGAGTCTCGAGCTTTCGCCGGTGGAGGTATATGGCGTCGGAGATCTGGCGTACGAAGTCGGTACACAGCAACTGTCTATTAGTCCTGAAATGCCCGGCTTCAGCAGCTCACGCAAGTACGTCCACGTGCTGCGGCGCGGTGCGGACGGGCGCTGGCGGTTCGCTGTTCTGATCTCCAACGACTCGTAGCCGCCATCGTCGAACGGGGTTTGGTGCCGGAGCCGGGACTCGAACCCGGAAGCCTTTCGGCGGGGGATTTTAAGTCAGTCCGGAGGGTCCACGCCAGCCCACACCAGCCCGCTTAAGTACAACAAAAACAGTCATTTACCGGAATCGTCCTCAACAGCCTTTGGGCAGGTTTGGGCGGGGTCAGTGCGGATATAGTGCGGATGGAAATCGGACCGTCCTCGTGCTGTGAGCCCCGGCGACGGGGCGGGGATGGCCGGATGTGAGGCTGCGACTGGCCGGAGATCGGCCAAAGCGCGGTTCCTCGAGCAGGCGCTCGCAATCGAGGCGGAGGACGCGCGCTCCGCCGGCGAGCTGGGGTTCATGGCCCGGATCTTCGTCCAGGCTACCCTGCCCCACAGCCGGCCGAAGTGCCACGAGTTCGAGCGGGTCAACGGGCGCTACTCGCTCCATCTGGCTGCGCCGCCTTCGGTCGGACTGCCGTACGGATCCTACCCGCGGCTCGTTCTCGCCTGGCTGACGACCGAGGCGGTCCGGACCAAGAGTCCGGAGATTCGGCTCGGGCCGACCTTCAGCGACTTCATGTATCGGCTGGGGCTGACGCCGGTCACCGGCAAGCGCGGGACTGTCCCCCGGCTGAGAGATCAGCTTCACCGGCTCTTCTCCACCACGCTCCGCTGGACCTACACGGACAGAGACCATGGCCGAGCAAGCGGCCGCGGCTACGTCATCGCAGGCGAGCACCACCTCTGGTGGTCGCATCGAGATCCGGCACAGCAGCCCCTCTGGCGCTCAAAGGTCGTTCTCGGCCACGAGTTCTTCGAAGAGGCCACCAGGTCCGCCGTCCCTGTTGACCGCAGAGCCCTTCGCCTCCTAAAGCGCTCACCTCTCGCGCTTGACATCTACGTCTGGCTCACCTACCGAATGAGTTACCTCAAGAGACCGTGTCTGATCCCCTGGGAGGCACTCCGGGGCCAGTTCGGAGCAGCATATGCCCGACCCACGGACTTCCGCCAGAGGTTCCTTCGCTCTCTGCGTCTTGTTCTGGACGTCTATCCACGCGCCCGAATCTCTCAGACGGGTCAAGGACTCTGGCTCATCTCTTCCCCTTCGCACGTCACACGCTCCGGACGACCGGGTCAGGCTTCCCCTGTCTCGCAGTAGGACCGCTCCCTCTGCCCCCGCCGAGGCCGGCCCGGTCAGACCTCCGCGAGGTCGGGACGGCGGCGATTCCCAGTGCGAGCGGCTCGTGGCGTGGAAGACCTGTGGCGGACCTTTCGAGCTCGAAGTGCGCTGGGACGCGTTCACCAAGTGGATCCTTCCCACCCGCCCAGGTGGCGCGATTCCACCAGGATCCTGTTAGGCTTTTTTTTTACCGCGAAGAGTCACCCTGCGGAGAGCTGGCGAGCCGCCGAACGATCCGTCCGCCGAGGCAGCCAGCTGCCCGGGAAGGGAATCCAGATGCGCCGAGTCTTAGGTCTCCTGGTTCTGCTTCTGTTCGGTGCTGTTGCGGCCCTTGGGTCCGGCTCGGCCGAAAGCAGGGCCACTACCGTCCGCCGCCTGGAGCCCATCACTGGATGCGCCCTCCTGCATCTTCTGCGGATGTCGGTTCCTCGGTACCAGAACGACACTCGAGGACCTTCACCCGAGTACCGCCTATGTGGCTCGCCCACTCGCTCTCGCGAGCTCAACCACTCAGCGCCAAGCAAGGGGGCAAGATGAACGACGCGAAGATCCCCAGTAGGTCGAGACGGCGCGCCGATAAGTCGACTCGCGGTGTCGTGCTCCTCCCGCCACGTGTCGGAAGATTGAGCGGAGTGCGAGTTCAAGCGTTCGCCGACGAGGAACTCCGTGTGAGGGTTGGCAGTGCCGAAACCGATGAGATCGGCCGCTTCATCATGCATCTTGCGGTGAACCACGTGGCGATTCCTCTTTCGTTTCGTTGGAAGCGCAGGAACAAATCGGGCCGTACGCCGCGGCTCGACCCGTGGCTTCCGGGCGCTGCACTTCGAATCGCCTGCTACGAGGCCAGCCCGTTGAAGCCGGCCGCTCGCTGGAGCGCTTCTCTGCGCGGCAGGATCCGTACGAGGCCCGGAGCTCCGGCGGCGCACCTCCGAGTCCAGCTCGTCGAGCAATCCAGCAGGTTCTGCCGCCGCATCTCGGTCACCAAGTCGGGCCCGGGAGGGGCCTACGAGGTCGGATACGATCCTGACCGCCTGCTCGCGCCCGACGACCCGGACCTGCGCATCATCGTCTTCGATGCGAACGACGTCCCCCTCAAGGAGAGCCGGGAGATGGACTTTTCTCTCCCGGACGAGCAGGTCCGAACAGCCTCGCTCGACGACGCAGCGTTTCGCGAGGCGGCGCAACTCGTGCAGGACGAGTCCAGGGTGGGCCGTGTAAGGCCCGAGGACGTCGAGTACCTGACCGAGAAGAGAGGCATGAACAGCCGGGCAGCTGCCCTGCGACCGACGGGCCGAACGGGCTGCCGTCGACTACAGCCGACGTGACGATCGAGAGTTTCGGCGGCTCACTGCAACGAGTGATCTTCCCTATGTGTCACCCCTTGGACAAACGACCGACGAGAGAATGATGAATAGACGACAAACAGCCACAACCATTCTCCTATCTCTCGGCGTGCCTTGCCTCGCAGCGGGGGCCTCGGAGAACACTACCGTCTCCATTGACCTGCGTTGGTTCTTCGCGGGCACGCCACACCAAGCGGTTCTGAAATGGTACGAGAGTCTGCCGGGGAACCTGCCGGAACCCAGAGAGCGAACAGATCATTATCTGCTGATTGAGGGTCGAGAAGATCTTGGTCTCAAGATCCGAGGTGGACGCTTGGAGCTCAAATGGCGTGTAAGTGCGAAACCCTTCTTGGCGGGGCAGATCCACGGGGTTGGAGAACGATGGGAGCGTGCCACTTGGGAATTCTCGGAGGACCACGCTAGCGGCGTGGTCAAGGCTTCTACCGAACAACATCTGAAGGGCCATCGGCACAGTGTCCACAAGGCGCGCCGCCAGCGGAAGTACGAAGTAGGAAGGTCGGGGCTCCCCACTCCGGTAGAGATGGAGAGAATCCTTGATCTTGGGTGCTTGATGGAGCTGACCGAGATATCCATTGCCGGGGAAACGAGCTGGACCCTCGGTTTCGACGCATTCGGTCCAGAAGAGGATGTCGACGCCATCCTGGTCGGGTGCGTTACAGAGTTGCTGGAAGACTACCCTGGCCCGGAACTCACTGCGGATCGGTCTCATGGCTACCCCAAGTGGCTTCTCGATGCTCTCCTGGATCCCGACCCACTGGTCGGTCAAGGCCCGTCCGCCACTCCGAGGGCCACGCTCGCGGTAGGTGGGGCCACCTTCATGGCCTTTGGCACCAAGTCACAAGAAGCGGGTGCTGGGCCCACGCTCGCACAATCAACCATCAAACCTCCACCCAGCGCGTTGACGCCAGCGGTGACAGTAAGAGCCGCAGCGCTGACAAGCGGCACCGCGGGAGACGCGGAGATCCTCGTCGCACTCGATCGGGCCACAAGCCCCCTCCTGCTGCCGGACGCGCTCGGGTTGATCGCTCACGTCGATGGTGAGTGGATGCCACTGCCGGCCCGTGAGAGCGAGTGCGCCGGCGCGGTCGATGCCATCATCTCTACGGTTGCTGGGAACGCGACGGTGGCGGTCGCGGTGAGACGTGCGAAACACCAGGAGGACTTCTCGGGCGCAGCAGGCACACACTACAGCATAGGTCCGCTCAAGATCGTGGCTTCCCAGCCGGTCTCGGTGCGCCGCCTCTCGTTAATTCCGAGTCGGCTCTCCGTCGTGCTCGACGGCTCTGTGGCCGTGCCTGGCCTTGTCCTCGCGGTGAGCGGCGTGCCGCCGCGATCCCAACTCGTCGTTCGCGACGAGACGAGTCGGCAGGTGATCACACCACAGCCTGACGGGTCGTTCCGATTCCCGGCGCCGGTAAGCGGACGACGGGTCAGCAGCACCTACTACCTCGGCGTGCGGTGAGGAGGCTCGAGATGGCTGTCCGGCCGTATCGTCTCAACCTCATCCTCCTCCTCGCTATCGTGGCCGTGGCCCCAGCCGCGGCCCAGCTCGTGACCTTGGGCGACGGTCAGAACCACGACTGCTACGAGATTCGCGACTATCCCGAGGGAGGCTACGAGGGTGGGCTCGAGCCGATTATCCGGGTGATCGGCGACGGTGTGACCATACGCAACTGCGGCTTCCGTAGCGGGCTGACGGCCGTTCAGCTGGATGGTGCGGGGAGCGTGACGATCACCGACAGCTGGTTCGGACATCCGGACCACGGCGATCGGGAGTTTGCCGACGCTCTGATCACTGGGAGCTTCACGGGCACCCTCATCTTGGAGGAGACCATCGCTTGGGCAGAGAAGACGGGCTGGGACCATGCGATCATCGATGTCGTCGGCCTCGTAGACGCACACCTGGTCGTGAGGCACAACGTACTGTTCGCGCAGGGCGCTCTGTTCGTCGCTGGCGACCATACGGCGCTCACCGTAGAAGACAATAGTTTCCGGACAAATCCAGGTACGAGCAGCGGCACGTTTCCGTCGCCCGTGGTGATTGGGCTGCCCGCCGGACCCACAGTTGTCCGTCGCAACACCATCATCCCGTTCGACTGGAGCGAGAAAGTTCCCCGGAGCACCTGTGTGTTCGCCGAAGGCAAACCGATTACCTTGGAGGCAAACACCTTCTGGGGCTGCGAGGTTTCGGCTGGACCGGGAAGCTCCGTGTATCTCAACGACTTCGTCCACGGCGCCTACATCAACGCTCCGCAGGCCGCGACTCTTTTCGACGCGAGTAAGGACTCGCCTACATTGGAGTACGGCAACCACTGGGGCCTCACGTGTGCCGAGGTCCGCTCGACCGATCCGGCCGACTACTTCCACCCCGGCCCGGGCGGAGCCCGCGATCCATATGCTTTTGGGATCCCCGTGGCGCAGCTGGCGCGGGTCGGCGGCCTTTTCCAGAACGGACTGCCGGTGCTGTACCCGTCCGGCTGTGACATCGACCTGCCCGACGGAGATGGAGACGACATCGTCGATCTAGCCGATACCTGTCGGGAAGATCTGGTCGGCGCCCCCGCGCCGAGTCCGGTCGACACCGACGGCGACGGTGTGGCCGACGCCTGCGACTGTGCACCGGGTCTTTTCGACTCCTCAGACGATACGGACGGCGACGGCGCGGTCAGCCTCGACTGTTTTGGCTTGACCTCGACCGACACCGAGGGCTCCGGCATGAACGTGGACGCCGACGATGCCGATGCCAGCGTGTACCCGGGCGCCCCCGAAGAGTGCGACTGCAAAGACAACGACGGCGACGGCCTCATCGACGAGGAGGAGCCCTGTATCTGCGACGCCGACGGCGACGGCGCTCAATCCCAGTGCTGCGGCGGGACTGACTGCAATGATGAAGCCGCGTCCATACACCCAGACGCTAACGAGGTCTGCTCGGACGGTATCGATCAGAACTGCGATCCGAGCGACGACGATTACTGTTGCGACCTCGACGGCGACAACTGGCCTGCAGCCTATTGCGCCGGCCCTTACCAGTCTGACTGCGACGACAGCCGCGCTGACGTCTACCCTGGCGCGCCGGAGGCGTGCGACGACGCCGACAACGACTGCGACGGCTTCTCCGATGAGGGTTTTCTCGCCGACAACGATGACGATCTCACTTATGTCGTCACCTGCGCAACGGGTGCACACCTCCACCCAAACGGAATGCCCCTATTGCCCTGCAATCATGACTGCAACGACGCCGACGCCACCGTACACCCCTTTCGCCTCGGGTGCTACCACCCGGCAGACTATCCCGAAGTGGAGGATGACATCCCGGAATCCGGGATGGACGCGCGGGCCTGCGACGGAATCGACAATGACTGCAACGGCCTGATCGACGAGGTCGCCAAGGATACCGACGGCGATGGATCCGAAGTATATATCTGCGCCGATCCACCCGACGCCAACCCCGACTGCGACGACAACCCTCTGGCCTGCGGCGCGTCCTGCTACCCAGGCAATCCAGGCGAAGCGTGTGACGGCTGGGACAACGACTGCGACGGCAGGATCGACGAAGGGGAGTTCGAGGACAGAGACGGCGACGGGTCGGGGTTGTATGTCGACGCGTGCGGTGTTCCGCGAATCTACGAGTGTTATAGCGAGTCCCAAGGCTCAGTTGAGTTCTGCAGGAATGACATCGACGACGACGGTGACGGCACGGTTGACGAGCACTGGCGAGATCTCGATCACGACGGCGAGATCGACGAAGACGGGTGCGTAGCCTGCAGCGACTGCGACGACCGCGACCCGCGCCGCGCTAACTCTCTGCTGGAGATCTGCGGCGACGGAGTTGACAACGATTGCGATGGCCTCATAGACGACGGCGACGTTTGCAGCCACTGCTCCGAGGTGCAGGACAACGACCGCGACGGTCATCCCTACCCGCCCTGTTCCTCCGACCCGTACCTCGCCGATTGTGACGACTTCAACCCCAACACGTGGAGAAGCTGCGAGACGTGCCAGGACGGCGACGGCGATGGCTACTGGGCGGGGTGCGAGACCTATGTCTCGGTATTCGGTCCTGACTGCGACGACAACGACGGCCAACGCTGGGTGAGCTGTCCGGAGCTGGACATACCGCTCTCCTCGCCCTTGGTCGACATCGTCGCCCCGGATCCGGGCGATCCGGCGATCTTGAGCCCGGTAAAGGTGCGCGTCGTGTTTGCAGATCCGGATGGCATAGACGGCGAGAGTCTGCTCGTGACTGCCGACTTCGCCGACGTCACGGGTTTCTTCAGGATCGAGACCGGAGAAGCGACTGGACTCCTGGGTCTCACCGAAGGGGGTCACGTGGTCTGCGCGCGGGTGGCCGACAGCATGGGCAATCAAGGGATGGACTGCGAAGGGTTTCAGGTGGGACTCACGCAGGCACCGGTCCGCCTCGTCGCCCCCGGCTATGCTTCAGACGCCAGACCCTATCCGGACGAGCCCCCGGAGCTCCGTGCGCCCCGGCTGGCGCCGGAGGTCATGCAGGCTCGGATGCTCAACCACGCCTGGGGGGGCGCCGACTCGGTTCCGGAGGTAGGGAGCGGCCCGCTCGCGCCGGGGTTGCCGCTGGACTTCCACTACGCGAACCACTACGTGGGTGTGTCAGGGGGGCAGCAAGCTGCGGTGCGCACCGTTGACTTCGCCTCACGGGGGCGCGGCGGGCTCCACTTTGAGCTGGTGCGACAGTACTCGAGCGACGCCGAGCGGGTGCGACGCCTCGAGGCGCGGCAGGCGATCTTCCTACAGCCGGTTTATGAACACCTGGCTGGCACCTACCCGAACGTGGACCGGATTTTGTTGGAGAATCTCGACGGTACTGACGGCGTCACGTTGCTCGGCGAGTTAATCCACGCCATGCACAAGCTCCACTGCGCCACGAGTGAGGGGATGGTGTGCAACGTGGTGTCGAGTGGGATCGGGGCCGCCAACCCGGTGGCGGGGGCGATCGCGGCAGCGGCGTGCGCCGCTGATCGCGCTGCGGCGATCGCCGCGTGTTTCATCGGTGCTGGCAACGCCTACGGCAACTGGCAGGTGAACCCGACGTCGCCGGGCTTCCTCGAGACGTACGCTGCGTCGTACTTTGTGAACCCTCTCGCAAATGACAACTACAACTCTGGAAAATGTCCCATCGACTACTTCGGGCACAACGGCGAGGAGATGGCGAAGGCTACGCCAGTGATTTCTTTTGGGCCCTGGCCGCCCGACAGGGACTGCATGAACCGCATGCCGAGCGATCCGTGGGTGACGCCAATCCTCCAATATCGGCCCCGAAGCGTTGGCCCCATCTGGAACGGCGAAGCGCCCCACCTGAAGATGGGAGCGCTGGACTTGCCCCACTACGCGCCGATCGCATACGCCCAGTGGGTGCTCGACATCATCGCCGAAGCCCGGGAAAAGGCGTCCGCTCGCGTCAATTCATTCAGCACCAGCGTGCGCCCCTTCTTGCGTGCCGAGGCGGCCCGTCTCAAGAGCGCCCGGAAGGATCCAATCCGGTTCGGACTGGGGGCGGGCTGGAGCCTCAATCTCCCGTACCTTGAATTCCCCGATCCGGCGACGGAGCGCCCCGGCTTTGTCCACTTCGACGGCCAGCGCGCGGCCGAGTATCGAAACCCTCAAGCGGCGGTGTTTCCCGCTGAGGAGGCGATCCTGTGGGCGGCGGATCCCGCGGTTGCCCCACCCGAACCCGACGGCGCAACTTGCGACCACACTGATCCTGTGGGCGGCGTCACCCGTGATTGCCTACTGACTGACTTCGGCCAGGACACATTCATGTTGGCCACCGGCGTCCCGGTCGTCCAAGGCACACGGAGGCCTGAGCTGGTCTACCGCCTCTCGGTGCTGGAGCGGATCTACTACTTCGACGAGGTCGGCCTGTTGCGGGTGATCACCGATCCCACCCACAACAACAGCATCGAAATCTCGTGGGCGACTACCCACATCGACAACCTGGACGCCCTCCAAAACGCCAAGCTGGACACCATCGTCGATGCCGCCGGCAACACCTACAGCTTCACCTATTGGGAGGAGCCCTTTTTCACCGACGCCCGGGCCGATTTCCAGGCACGAGAAGGCGCCCCGGCCGAACTCGCGGAATCCTATCCCGGCTACGCCGTCCTGCCGGATCCTCCGCTCGTTAGGAGTATCAGTTCCTCAGAGAAGACCGTCCGTTTCACCTATCGGCTGGAGCCAGTGCGGGTCGGCGGCGAACTCATCCCATCGGTCGCCGGAGACGGCTGGTGGACTCTGCAAACCGTGGAGGTCGAAGGCGCCGATACACAAGTCTCCGGGACGCCAGACGCCAGCGCGTTGTTATCTTTTGACTACGAAGCACGCACCGTCTTCGTGTGCGAGCCCACCCTCGACGACAGTGGGCAGCGCTACTGCGGAGTGGATCTGACCGCGCGCACCGAGACCGCGCTTCACGGGGTCTACCTCAGCGGTGTCACCACCCCCACCACCGCCACGATCGGGGGCACGGCACACTCGGGGTACGCCGACTTCATCTACGACGATCACTCACTCGAGTTCGCGGCCGGGGAGTTCTTGGGCGTCGCGGTCTACGACCTACCGACCGACGGCTCGGAGGGCAAGTACTGGGAGTACGAGCAACCTTGTGAGGACATCCCGGCTCAGGAAGACGACCCCTGCACCAACCGTGGCCTGTTCAAGCTCGCCCGTGGCCCGGAGGTTGCCCGTCTGGAGCGGTCTGTCGCAGCCGGCGTTGCCAGCATCGATGTCCAGACCTTCACTAACAATTGGGCCGGCCGAGGGGGGGTGGCGACCGATCCGGTGATCTACGAGCGCACCGTCGACGGCATCGTCGATCGGCGGGTCTACGAGCTGATTGATGGCGCCATGCTCGAAACCGTGCACGAGGTTGCTGATGGTTCTCAAACCTGGCGGGTCGAGTACGACTACAGCTTCGGGAGGCTCGACGAGAAGCGGGGCTGTCTCGTGCAGGGTTGCGATACAAGCCGGGTGGAGAAGTTCATCTATGGCGCAGAGTCGGGTTTCGCGGGCATGTTCAGCACGCCAGCCCGCTACGAGATCCACGATGCCAAAGGGCTCCGCAAGGCGATCGATCTGCGCTACCACGGGACCTACCCGTGGCTTCTCACTCAGCGCTTTGGGGACGTCCCGTCGACCGACCTGCACTATTTCGACGGCGGTGGCCATAGCAGCTGCGGCTCGCTCTCGAGCTCCGATCCAGCCGGCTCGCTCAACCCGGTGGCCATCTACCGGGAGTACCTCGAGGACAGTAGGCGCCTCGAGATCTGCACCCTTTACAACGAGTTCGGAGCGCCCATCGAGTCTCGCGATCCAGAGGGGATCACCGCCACTTTCCGCTATGCCCCCTTCGACCATGGCGGAGGGCGCGTGGTGAAGGAGCTCTATCTGGAAAGCGTGATCCGTTCCAAGGGCGTCACGTCGACCATCGAGTCGTTCCAGCACGACTCCTTTGGCCGACTCCTCAGCCGGGTCGACGCCAGCGGCGCGCCATGGAGCTACGACTATGACAGCGTCGGTCGCTTGGTGCGCCGCACCGACGCCCAATACGAGGAGACGTTCACATACACCGACACCAGCACCTTCGTCCACTACCGGCCAGTCGTAGATCCACCGCCACCCATCGCGGTGATGGAGCTGCGCTCGGACGAGCACGGCCGCCTCTACGAACGGGTCGACAGCCGGCGGGATCCCGAGCCGGGGATCATCAAAACGAGGGTGACCCGCTACGGCTACGACGGGCGTGACCGGCCGGTGTGGCAAGACCTGGTATCACCAGCTGGCGAGATACAGCGCCGGGAGGTGGTGCTCGACGGCTTGGGTCGGGTGGCGTCGATAACCCGCGGCAACGGCACCGTCACCGGGTACACGGAGACCCGCACCTACGACGACGTGTTGACGGCGCGCCCGCGAGCCCCTGGGCCTCCAACCACCGAAGTCACGATCACCAACCCAGGCGGCACCGTGTTCCACTATCATGACGCCCTCGGAAGACGTGTCGCCATCGCCCTGATGCTCGACGGTGTTGAGCGGGTCTGGACCCAGGAGTACGACAGCCGAGGCCGGTTGGTCTTGAGCAAGGTGCCGGCCGCCGCCCACTCTGTCGATCCCGCGCTCGGCTATCAGGAGTGGGACGTCTATACCGCGTTAGCCTACGACAGTCTCGACCGCCGGACCGACCGCGTGGTCGCGGCCCGCGCGCCGGGGGTCACCGTCACCGCCGCCGAGCTGTTGAGCTGCCCCTTCGACGAAACCGCCGGCGCCAACTGCTCGCACGAGCGCTGGACCTACACCGACTCCGGCCGCATCGAAACCCGCACCGATCCACGCGGGGAAGTTTGGAAATACACCTATGACGACCTCGGGCGTCCAGACTCCATCACCAACCCGCTAAGCCAGATCATCGACCTGAGCGCAGACGAGCTGGGTCGGGTCACGTCCAGCTGCTGGCTCGGCGCGTGTACCCAGAACGAATACGACCACCGGGGGTTGGTGACCCGTCGGGTAGACGGGGAGCAACACGCGGTGCGCAATGAGTACAACTTCTTCGGCGAGCGGACCCTCGAGGTCGACGAGACTACCCTGCATGAGCGCAGCTGGATCTACGATGTCTCCGGCCAGGTGCGCCGGTACGTGGACCAAGAGGATAACGCGTTCGATTGGCTGTACGACTGGCGCGGACTTCTCTATGAGTCGGTCGAGCCTCGGGGAGAGGTGTCGCGTCGGTACTACACACCCGATCCCCTCGGACGCATCGAGCGGGTGGAGGGCGTCGCCGAGGCGGGAGGCGCCCGCGCGGTGCTTGAGAGGTTTGCCTACGACGACCTCGACCGGATCGAGACCCGTACCTACGAAGGCGGCGCGACCTACACCTACCAATACAACGTGCTGGGCAAGCTCGCCTCCCGAGACCGAGATGGGTTCGGCGGCGGATTAACCTACACCCACAGCCCGTCCGGAGCCCTCATCGCCCGGGAGGACGAGACCGGTGTGCGTGCCAACTGGGGCTACGATCAGCTGGGTCGGGTCACAAGTGAGTCGAGCGGCCCCCGGGAAGCGCCGCTCGAAGAGTGGCGCTACGTGTACGACCGAGCCGGCAACCTCAGGGAGAGCCACAACCCGCTCGGCGCCATCGACACCTACGGCTACGACGCCATCGGTCGCATCACCGCCCGCTCCATCGCCGGCGCCGGAAGTTGGGCGTTCGCTTACACCGGCGCCTACGAGCGGACTGTGGTGGCCACCGACCCGCTGCTCGACACGATCACAGTGACCCTCGACCGGCGGTATCAGCCGGTGGAGGTGATCGATCAGGACGACTACCGCACCACGTACGATTACGACTCCCACGGCCGTTTGCTCACGTCGTCCTTCGGTGAGGCGGGCGGCCCCGCCTACGTCACAGAGTACGTCTACAATCCACGGGGTCTGTTGGAGCAGGTGTTGTTCGGCACCGACGGCGATCGGCTGCTGCAATCGCAGATGCAGTACGACGCGAGTGGCCAGGTGAGCGCCGAGCTCGACGCGCTGGACTTGGGCGAGACCTACCTCTACGAGAGCGCCCTACCGTGGCCCACGACGGTCACCGAGAGCGCCTCCGGCAGCCGGCGGTTGCGCTGGGATCCGGAAGGGCGGCTCCTCGAGGAGAGGTGGCACCCAGGTGAGGCAGACGAGCGCCTACACACCTTCCACTACGACGACGTTACCGGCGTGGTCACCGAGACCCGCTTCGGTATCGGCGCGTTCACCCACCATAGCGACGCTGCGGGGCGCCCACGGTACACCGGGCCCCCAAGCGGGGAGATCGCGCGGACGTATTTTTACGACGCTGCGGGCCGGACCGAGGTAGTGGTAAACGACCGGGACGAGTCGCTCCGGTACCTCTATAACGCCCTGGGGCAGATCGAGCGGACCTTGGTCGGCGACTGGGTTGCGGGAGCCCCGACCAACGAACAGACCCGTGGGGAGATCATCGCCCACCACCCCGATGGCCGGATCTCCAAGGTGACCACGGCCCAGAGGGACACCACCTACGACTACCACCCGGACGGCACGCTCTGGAAGGTGACCTACCCCGACCTGACGGTCGACGAGCTGCTCTACACGCCCAACCGGTGGCTCGAAACCGAAACCGCTCGGGGGGAGCTGACAAAGACCTATTCATACGACTACGGTGGCCTGTTGTCTCAGGTGGCCGAGTCGGGCTCAGTCACCCTGCCGAGCGGAGTACGCACCATAAACGAGACCGTCGCCATTCTTCGAGATCCCTACGGCCGAGTCCGGGCCGAGGTGGTCAACGGTGACGCGGCTGCGGCCAACGACGTCGCCTACTACCAAAACGGACAGGTGGCCCGCATCAACAACGTCCACTACGACCGAGGCCCCGCCACCGGGCTGACGCACACCCTTCGGTTCGCGGATCGGGACGATGACTACGCCACCTACGTCCCGATCGCGCTCCCGCCGGACGCGTCTTATCCTTCGGTGAGCCTCGGCTACACCTCGTACGGTGAGCCGGACACGGTGCAGGTGGGGTCGACGGTAGTGCTTGATCGCGAGTACGAAGCCTCCGGTCTGTTGAAGTGGGTGGAGAATCCCAACTCGCGGTTCACCTTCGGGTACGACGTCGACGGTCAGCCGTCGGGCGTCGCGCGAGGTCCATCGGGAACGGCGACCGTGCTGGAGCAGACCACCTACGATTACGTGGGCGAGCGTCTCGAGTCATACACCTCTGACGCCACCGGTGAGCGTCATCGGTACGTTTACGACGGTTGGGGCAACCTTACCGAGGTGCAGGACTACGACACTTTCGCGGTGCTCGAATCACGGACGGTCAACTGGTCGAATCAGCTGGAAACGTTGACGACTGCCGGCACGCGTACCTACTCCTACGACGCCCGCGGCCAGCTCGCATCGGCGGTCGGCGGCGGCGCGCCGGATCGGAGCTGGGAGCACGACGGCTTCGGGCGCCTGCTCTACGAGTCGTCCCCGAGCGGCACACGGGAGTCACTCTACGACGCGCTGGACCGGCTCGCGTTCCACAGCGTAGGCAACGCGACGCTGAGCCACCTGGGCCAGTGGGTAGTCGCCCTCACCGACGGCGGCGGTACCCGCCGGATGGCGCCACAGCTGGGCTGGGGGCGTCCGCTGTTGAGCTACGGCGGCGGTGAGCAGCTGGTTCCGACCTGGAAGCTGACCACCGCCGAGCAGGTGGTGACCGGAGACGGTGCGTTGGCGGAGACGCACCTGACCTCGCCGTTCGGCCGCGGGTCGCCGGGCCCGAGCCAGCTGCCGTTTACCTACAAGGGCTACTTCCGGCTGCCGTCGTCGGAGGAATACTGGGTGGGCGCGCGGACGTACGATGCTACAGCGGCGGCGTTCACCACAGCCGACCCGCTCTCGGGAAGCGTGGATGCGCCGCTGTCGATGAACCGCTACCGGACGTTCAGCAGCGATCCGGTGCAGGTGGTGGATTGGCGTGGGCTCTCGGATGATCTCCACCCGATAGGCGGTCCTAAGAGCGGCTGCAGCGGGCGTGCCACCTGCCCCCTTCCGGATTGGGCGGATGAGTTCATGGAGGGGCTCGGAATCTTCACCGTGTCTTTGGCGGTCGGGAAGTTCCTGAGTACGCCGGGTGGGCTTGCGTCGATGCCGGCTCTCGGCCCGAGCACGACGGGCGCATCGTCGGGCGTCCCCCCAGGGGCGCCGGGGCCAATGATCACTTTTGGAGTGCTTGGCATCGAGAAGGCGTGGTTCGAGCCAGCGACGGGGGTGAGATTCGGTGAGTTTGAGAAGCCGCCGACGTTCGAGGGGCTGTTGAAGGCGCCGGAGATGCCGGGGGGAGGAACAAGACCTGCGCGCGACCCGTCGACCATAGAGCCTTGGGAGCTGTGTGCTCCGGGTCGTGGGCCGTTGTGTGATCCGGGTGGTGGTGGCGCAGAGGGTGCATCTGGAAACCCGGCCGCTGCACGCAAGCCTGACCCGCCCGATCAGGTGTGGATCGACACTGTGGTCGAAGTTGTCAAGGCGTTCTTGGACGACACCTGTGAAGCAGGTGGTCAGCAGTTTGTGTGCGGTATGCCGCCAGGTGGCAAGATAGGAAAAGTTGAAAAAGCCGTAAAAGCAGCTAGAGCGGCTCGCCGCGCTCGGAGACTGGCAAAGGTGAGAGCCGCGCTAAGGTGGGGAGACCCGACGAGCAAAGTAACCTACGGCCATACTTTTCTCGAACATTCCAGCAAATTGAGTCCAAGGCGACTCATCGATCGCGCAAGAGATCTTGGCACGCAGGTCGGGAAATGGGCCGACGACAAGAAGGCGGCTGATTTCATCGCTGGCGTGGCAAAGAGGGGTCCGGGCGTTCATGATGTTCCCCTTCCGAAGGGGATCGCCGGAAGCAGTTTTCTAGGCGACGGAACCAGACTAGTGCCAGATATGGCGCGGGTGGTCGTGAAACCCAGCGGTGCGGTTAAGACGGCGTTTCCGTTCCACTCGGCATTCGCCAACTAGCGATGAGGCTAGGCCTATGAAGAAGGGTGCCACAGCCATAGCGATCAAGTGTATCTGTGAGGAGTTAGGCCTTCCCGAATGCGACGAGTATTCCCAGGATTGGGCGTACGAGTTGCCTCAGGCGTTCAGGACGACAGTGTCATTATCTCGATATGTTTCGACCTACTCGACCAGGCAGAATGATGCGGAAAGAGTAGTCTTGATGCAGCTCATCATGGATGTCGCTAACGACCTTCTGGACAACGAGGAGCTGCCGGAGGAGCTCTGGGAAGACATCGTAGAACTCCTGAATAACCGTCGGACTCTGCACTCCGACCTGATTGAGCATTGGGTGCTTGAGGGCGAGACCCTCGACGACGCCTTTGCGTTGACGCCTTACGTCCGCCGAGCCCTTGGGATGCCATAGGTGACTTCAAGCCGGCACTCCTGGGCAAGACCAACCCACACCAGTCCACTCAAACCACTGAAAACGCACCCACCTGTTCACCCAGAATCCTACCTTTGTAGGGCTGGTGTGGGCTGGGTTGGTGCGGGTACAGTGCGGATGGAAATCGCCTACTCCTCGTGCTGCGGGCGTAGTGTCCGAAAACTCGGCCGCGGCCCATTCGCCGCGAGACAGAGGCGTGCTTTCCCCTCCCCTAGAATCGGCCGATGAGCTCAGACGCCTATCCGCTTCAGTGGTTGCTCCTGACGTTCGCGGGCTGGGTCAACCGGCATCAGCAGCAGGTGATCGAGTACCTGGTCGAGGAGAACCGGGTCCTGAAGGAGCAGCTGGGAGGCCGACGTCTTCGACTGACAGACGAGCAGCGCAGGCGGCTTGCCGCGAAGGGTATGCGTCTCGGACGAGACGTCCTGAGGAAGGTAGCGACGATCGTCACTCCCGACACGATCCTGGGGTGGCATCGGCGTCTGATCGCTCGCAAATGGACCTTCGAAGCCAAGCGCTGCGGCCGACCGGGTGTCCTCAAGGAGATCGCGCGGCTGGCAGTGCAGATGGCCGAACAGAACCCGAGCTGGGGCTACGGCCGGATCCAGGGGGCACTCAAGAACCTCGGTCATCGCGTCGCCAGGAGCACGATCGCCAAGGTCCTGAAGGACAACGGCATCGAGCCGGCCCCCAACCGCCCCACGAGCTGGAGGACCTTCCTCGCCGCCCATTCGGGCTCGATCGTCGGAGCCGACTTCTTCACCACCGAGGTCTGGACTCCTCGTGGGCTGATGACCTATTACGTCCTGTTCCTGATCGACCTCGAGAGCCGACGCGTCCACCTCGCGGGAGCCACCCCCACTCCCGATGACTCCTTCATGGCCCAGGTGGCTCGGAATCTCACCGATGCAGTTGACGGATTCCTGCTCGACCGACGTTTCTTGATCTGCGACCGAGACGCCAAGTTCAGCCGACACTTCACGGCCATCCTGGAGGCTGCTGGAGTCCAACTCGTCCGCACGCCGTACCAGGCACCCAACTGCAACGCCTACGCCGAGCGCTTCATCCGCTCACTCCGAGAAGAGTGCCTCGATCGGATGATCCTCTTCGGCGAATCCTCGCTGCGCCGGGTTCTGGCCGAGTACCTGGCGCACTACCATCGCGAGCGGAACCACCAAGGGCTCGACAACCAGCTGATCGAGCGTCGCGCTCTCCCAACCGCCGGCGACATCCAGAGCCGCCAGCGCCTCGGTGGGCTTCTCCGCTACTACTACCGCGCCGCATAGCCACTCCAAGGGCGCGGTTGAGTCCCCCTCGCAGGCTGAGACGGCCGACCCTCTCTCGCCGACGCTGGCTACTGGATCAAGCGACTCGAGGTCGGTCGCAACTCGTCGCCGACCATTCGTGCACCACTTCCTGGCCGCATGCCTCCCCCGGCCGAGTTTTCGGACACTACGCGCAGCGCCGCTATCCCGATTCGGCCGTGCTTGCTCATCTCGTCCATCAGCTTCCTCACCTGTGCATCGACGACCATGCAGACGTAGATGATGTCAGCGAAGAACAGAAGAACCGGTAGGATGTGACGAAGTCACTACCCACGAACGCTCAGCATGGCCAGAACTACCCTTCGCCGACTATTAGGTTACGGCTACTTCCCTCGCGAACTCCCCCCCACTTTCACAACCGTGTCCTTCGGATCACGGGTGGCAAAGAACTGGCGTGCGCGTCCCGACGGGTTTGGTGACGGCCGAAAGCGTTCCATCGCGCTCCGTCACAGCCTCGCACGAAGCGGGCTGCTTCGGCGCCAACTCGACGTAGTCAATCCCATTGCCTACGCTGGGCTATCTGCGGAAGTGGCCGAACAATGGAGAGACCTCTACTCGGCGATTCGGCAGAGCAGCTACTCGTCGAGCCGACCCGTCTTTCATCGCTCTGGTGCTCGTGCCTTCCTGCCCGCTGTTGCAAACCAGGGAGACCTCGTTCCGAGACGTGCCCAGATTCGCGGCAGGGCAAGGGTACTAGTAAGCACTGACATCTCGCGCTTCTACCACTCGATCTACACACATTCTGTTCCATGGGCACTCCACGGCAAGGGCCTGGCTAAGAGAAACCGACGCTACACCCTGCCGGGGAATCGGCTCGACAGGGCGCTACGCAACTGTCGCGATCAGCAGACTGTGGGAATCTCGATAGGGCCCGACACTTCGCTTGTCCTCGCCGAGCTAGTCTTGTCTCAGGTAGACGTGGCGTTGAAGGCACGCGTGCCGACTGTGCGCGTTGTCCGGTACATCGACGACTACGAGCTGGCAGTGGATTCTCACGATGAAGCAGAGCATGTGGTTGGCGTGCTCCAGGAGGTTCTGTCGCACTTCGAACTGGAGTTGAACCCAAGAAAGACCGACGTCCAGGCGCTGCCAGTCCCCCACGAGTATCGCTGGGTTTCAGATCTCCGCTCGTTACCGCTGCAATCGGGCAAGCCAGGACAGGCAAACAACCTTGTCCGCCTATTCGACCGCGCGTTTGAGTTCTCTGGGAGTGCTCCGGGACAGCCGGTTCTTCGGTATTTGATGGGCAGGATTCAAGGAATCGACGTGCATCCCTACGATTGGGGCCTGTACCAAGACCTTCTCCTTCAGTGCATGACTGTTGAACCGGGCACGATCGCAGCGGCATTAGGCCTCCTAATCGAGCAGGTTCGGAGCGGACTCGTTGTCAATAAGCGGGCGCTGGAGGCCGCACTGAACCGGAGCATCCAACTACATGCCCCACTCGGCCACCACAACGAAGTGGCTTGGGCCGTCTGGGGCATTATGGTCCTGGAAATGCAACTTCTAGACGCCACGATCTCAGTCCTGGAAAAGATGGAGGACCCCGTAGTTGCACTCCTGTGCCTGCATGCCGAGCGGGCGGGCTACTGCGCAACTTCAGTAGACAAGACGCTTTGGCAGCGCCACATGACGCGGCGTGCACTTTACGAGTCCCAGTGGCTCCTAGCGTACGAAGCCCTCGTCAAAGGGTGGCTCCCCTCGGCAGACGGCACCAACTACGTCAAAGCCGATTCCTACTTCGCCTTCTTGGATCAACTCGGAGTACGTTTCTACCGCGAGCGCGCCATCAAACGTGTGCAGGCCACTGGAGTCCCTCCCACATTTGGAATCGCACCGGTCTTCTACGCCTGACGGGCTATGGACTCGCCGGCTGCATCAAAGCGGCTCCTCACCGGTGATCGGTGCCGGATCCCAACCATTTCCTCGACCTGAGCCTCAGCGTGATCCTCGCCGCGTCGCTGGCCCGTTCGTCGCGTGCAAGCTGCACCAACGGGTCTTCATTCCTCGCAGCTTCTTTCAGATAGCTTTCCAGCCCGGGCTCGAACGGGAGGCTCGACCTCACCTTTCCCTCTCGTTGACTCCCAACCCGACAGGAGCATTGACTGGGAACCCGGTCTCTCTCTTTGGCCTTACCAGTGTGAGTAGTTCCGTACGGACCGAGCCTTCCACTCGCCGTCCACCTTGCGCATACCAGTGCAGATGCTCTCGATCTCAACTCCTGGCCCCCGAAACCAGACGACCTCTAGCTCTCCATCGGGTTCCTCGTTCACGGCGCAGTGCATTCCTGAACCGACCCGGTTCAGATCCGGGTACTTCTCTTCCAACATTCTTACGCAGGCTGACACCTCATTCTCGCCGCCGCAGCCCGCCGCAAGCAGGGCAAGACCGACCAAGAAAAGAATCACTATCGGTCGCTGTGTCTCGAATCCCCCGCGATCCCTGGATGTAGGTTCTGAAAACACCACCTTTGCCCCAAATCACACTCATAGTGTGTAGACACCTTGGATTGTATGCAATTACCTACCCTCAGTGCGAACGGCCATACTCAGGCGCTTTGGGGTCAACCTGCGACGACTTCGCCTCGACCGCGAACTGACACAGGAAGCTCTTGCCGAAAGGGCTGGCTGCCACAGGAATTACATCGGCGGCTTGGAACGCGGCGAGCGGAATCCAACGCTGACCAAGGTCCTCTCCATCTGCGAAGCCCTGGGCTGCGAGGTCCAGGATCTGACGGGCGCACCTCAGAAAGCCCGTTCGTAGCTGCCGTCCCAGTAAGGCTCGGACGGCTCGGCTTC
>JAAENP010000037.1 GCA_024224155.1 bacterium | reverse complement strand
GGGGGACGGCATGGTCGGCGTCCCGGGGGTCGCGATGAGGCTCTTCGGCGCCCTCGCCCGGCGCGGAGTGAGCGTCATTCTGATCACCCAGGGCTCGAGTGAACACTCCATCTGCTTCGCCGTCGCGCCGGAGGATCTGGGAGAAGCCTGGCAGGCCGTCGAGGTCGAGTTCGAGATCGACCGGCGGGCCGGAGACATCGATGAGCTCAAGGTGGAGGACGATGTTGCCGTGGTCGCGGTGGTCGGAGCGGCCATGTGCCAGCGCCCCGGAATTGCCGGTCGCCTGTTTTCGATTCTGGGCGAGCGCGGCGTCAACGTGCGGGCGATAGCCCAGGGCTCATCCGAGCTCAACATCTCGCTGGTGGTCAAGAGCGAGGACGAAGCCCGCGCGGTGCGAGCGATTCACCAGGCGTTTTTCGAGCGGCCAACCGCGAGCCTATTTGTCGCCGGGGTCGGGGGCGTCGGTGGCGCTCTGATCGCGCAGCTGGCGGTGCGGCCGGGAATCGAGGAGGCTCTGCCCTGGTGCTTGCGGCTCGATGGCGTCGCCGACAGCAAGGGAGCGCTCGTCGATGCGAAGGGAATCGAGCCGCACGTCGCTCGTGAGCGGCTGCAAGAAGAGCGCGGAGAGGGCGGTTCGAGCGAGCTGATCGAGGCGGCGCTGGCCAGCCCCTCGGCGCTTCGCATCTTCGTCGATTGCACCGCCTCGGACGACATGGCCGAGGCGTACGAGCGGCTTCTGAAGGGCGGGGTGACGGTGGTCACCGCCAACAAGAAACCCTTGGCAGGCGAGATGAGCCAGTTTCGAAGGTTGACCGGGCTTGGACGGGCGGGCCTCTACCACGAAGCCACCGTAGGCGCTGGCCTGCCGGTGGTGCGGACGCTGGCGGATCTTCTGGCCACGGGCGACGAGCTGATTCGTGTCGAGGGTGTGCTCTCCGGCACCGCGAGCTTCTTGACCGGAGAGCTCGCGCGCGGTGAGACCTTCAGTGCCGCCGTCATCAGCGCCGGAGAGCTCGGCTACACGGAGCCCGATCCGCGCGAAGACCTATCGGGCGAGGACGTGGCGCGCAAGCTCCTGATCCTCTTGCGCTTGGCCGGCAACGAGGCCGAGCGCGGCGACCTCGAGGTCGAGGCCTGGATACCGGCCGAACCGTGGGGCACCATGGCGTCCGAGGAATTCAGCCGCAGGCTGGCGGAGCTCGATCCCGAGTTCGAAGGTCGGCAGGAACGAGCGGCCGGCGACGGCTCACGCCTTGCGTACCTGGCGTCGTGGGACGGCTCGAGCGGCCGTGTGGCTCTGAGCGAGATCGCCCCGGAGCACCCCTGCTTCGATCTGGCGGCCGGCGAGAATCTGGTTGCCATTACCACCCGCCGCTATGCCAAGATGCCGCTCGTCTTGCGCGGGCCGGGAGCCGGTCCGGGGGTCACGGCCGCAGGTGTCTTTGCCGATATTCTACGAGCGGTGGCCGAACGAGGAACGCGAATATGAAACCAAACCCGAGACACAGAGACGAGAGGATTCCGGTAGCGGTTCTGGGAGCCACCGGCAGCGTCGGGCAGCGCTTTGCCGCGCTGCTAGCCGATCACCCCTGGTTTCGGGTGGCGGTGCTCGCGGCTTCGGAGCGCTCGGTCGGACGCCCCTACCGGCAGGCGGTGCGTTGGGTCCAGCCGGCGCCGATCCCGGAAGCGCTGGCCGACATGCCGATCGTGCCCTGCGAGCCGCAGGCGGCGAGCGGTTGCCGATTGGCATTCTCGTCTCTGGACGACAACGTCGCCGGCGAGCTCGAGTCCGAGTTCGCGGCCGCCGGATTCCTGGTCGTCTCGAACGCCAAGAATCATCGCATGCACCCGCTGGTGCCGCTCCTCGTTCCCGAGATCAACGCCGAGCACCTGGATCTCGCCGAGCGGCAGGAGTTCGGCGCGGGCAGAATCCTCACCAATCCGAACTGCTCGACCATCGGTCTGGTTCTGGCGCTCAAGCCGTTGGTCGACGCTTTTGGTGTCGATCAGGCACACGTGGTGACCATGCAGGCGCTGTCCGGAGCCGGAGTGCCCGGCGTTCCGGGAATGCAGGTGCCCGACAACATCATCCCGCTGATCTCGGGTGAGGAGGAGAAGATCGAGTCCGAGTCGCGGAAGATCCTGGGGAGCCTGGGCGCTGAGGGGATTGACGGCTACGATCTCTCGGTGAGCGCCCAGTGCAACCGGGTCGCGGTCAGCGACGGCCACACCGGCTGTGTCTCGGTCAAGCTCGGTCGCGAGGCTTCTGAGGAAGAGCTGATCGACGCGTGGCGTGGGTTCGAGGGCGAGCCCCAGCGGCTCGGGCTGCCCTCGGCCCCGACGCCGCCGATCCACTACCTGGAGGAGCCCGACGCGCCGCAGCCCCGGCTGCATCGCGATCTGGGCGCAGGCATGGCGATCAGCGTCGGTCGCCTCCGGCCCTGTCCGCTGCTCGACTACAAATTCGTGACGCTGTCCCACAACACGGTCCGCGGCGCCGCCGGTGGGGCGGTGCTGGTGGCCGAGCTGGCGGTCGAGCGGGGCTGGCTCGAAGGTGAGACGAGCGGGGCAGGCTGAAGCCGTGGCCGAGGTCTCCCGTGCTTGGGTGCGCGCCTTTGCTCCCGCGAGCGTTTCCAACATCACCTGCGGATTCGATCTGCTCGGCTTTGCGGTCGAGAGTTGGGGGGACATTGTCGAGGCTCGCGCGACGCCCGAGCCGGGCGTGCATTTGAGAAAGATCACCGGCGACGGTGGCCGGCTGCCGACCGAGGCGCGGGAGAACACCGCCGGGGTCGCCGCTCTCGAGCTGCTCGCGGCCGAAGGGAACGCCGCGTCCTCGGGGGGCGTCGAGCTTCGCCTCCACAAGGGCCTGCCACTCGCCAGCGGCCTCGGCTCGAGCGCGGCCAGCGGCGTCGCCGCGGCGGTGGCGGTGAACGAGGCCCTGAGACTCGACGCCGGCGTGGATCGGCTCCTGGCCGCGGCGGTGGAAGGCGAGCGGGTGGCCTGCGGCACGCCCCATCCCGACAACGCCGCGCCGTCACTCTGCGGCGGCTTACTACTGGCGCGACCCGGAGTTCCCACGGTGGTCACCCAACTGCGCGTTCCCGGAGGGCTTACCTGCGTTCTTCTTCATCCCCACTGCGAAGTGGCGACCGAGATGGCACGCGCGGCCTTGCCGGCCACGGTTCCGCTGAGCACCCTGGTCCTTCAGGCCGGAAACCTGGCCGCACTGGTGGCGGGGCTCCTGAACGAAGACTACGATCTGATCGCGAGCGCCATGGTCGATCAGGTGGCGGAGCCCGTACGAGCCGCGATGACGCCCGGGTTCGAGGCCGTGCGGCATGCAGCCCTCGCCGCCGGTGCCCTGGGCTGCGGCCTTTCCGGCTCGGGGCCAACCCTCTTTGCCTGGGCGCGAAGTAGAGAAGAGGCGGCCGGGCTCGAAGCCGTGATGCTCACGGCCCTTCACGACGAGGCGGGCCTCGATGGCGACACCCTGATCTCGCCGGTCGGTGCCCCAGGTGCGCGGATTCTCACGGGCGACGAGCCCGAAAAGGAGTAGGGCCGAGAAGCGACATGAGATTCGTGAGCACCCGGGGCGAGTGCCCATCCGCAAGCCTCGAAGAGGCGCTTCTCGCGGGCCTGGCCCCGGACGGCGGCCTGTTCATGCCCGAAGAGACTCCGCGGCTGCCGGCGTCGTTCTTCGAGTGGCTTCCGGGACATCCGTTGGTCGAGATCGCCGATCGAGTCGCGGCGGCGTACCTGGGCGAAATGGCAGAGGACGAGCGGCGGGCTCTGATCGAGGATGCGCTCGATTTCGAGATCCCGTTGGTCGAGGTCGGCGAGGGTCTCCATGTGCTCGAGCTCTTCCACGGCCCGACGCTGGCCTTCAAGGACGTCGGCGCGAGGTTCATGGCTCGCCTCATGGCCCGCTCGATCCGCGAGCGGCCGCAGCGACTCACGGTGCTGGTCGCAACCTCGGGAGACACCGGCAGCGCGGTAGCCCACGCGTTCTACGGGCTCGAGGGAATCCGGGTGGCGATCCTCTATCCCGAGGGCAAGGTGAGCAGGCTTCAGGAGAAGCAGTTCACGACCCTCGGCGGCAACGTGCGGGCACTTGCGGTCGATGGCGATTTCGACGATTGCCAGCGGCTGGTCAAAGAGGCCTTCGGGATTCCCGGTCTTTGCCGCGAGCTCGGCCTGACTTCGGCCAACTCGATCAACGTGGCCCGGCTCCTGCCGCAGATGTTCTATTACTTCCATGCGGTCGGCCTGCTCGCCGCGGGAGCTCCACCGCCGGTCTTCTCAACGCCGAGCGGCAACTTCGGCAACCTGACCGCGGGGCTCATGGCCCGGGCCATGGGCCTGGCCGGTGGCGGATTCGTGGCGGCGACGAATGTCAACGACAGCGTGCCGCGTTATCTCGAAAGCGGCCGCTACCAGCCACGGCCGGCGCGAGCCACGATCTCGAACGCGATGGACGTCGGCGACCCCAGCAACTTCCAGCGCATGCTCTGGCTGTTTGACGGAGATCTCGAGCGCATGCGCGAGGTCGTCACCGGCAGCCGCTCCAACGACGAGGAGACCCGCGCGGCGATTCGCGATGTGTATGCGGAGCGAGGCTACGTGCTCGATCCGCACACGGCGGTCGGATACCTCGGCCTGCGCCGGAGAATAGCGACCCTGGGTGAAGCGGTCCCCGGAATTGTCCTGGCGACCGCCCACCCGGCCAAGTTCCGCGAAGAGATCGAAGCGACGCTCGGCATTCGAGTCGAGCTCCCCGAACGACTGGCGCGCTGCCTCGAGCTACCCAGGGAATCGATCCGTATCGCGCCACGGCTCGAGGCGCTCGAGGCCTGCCTGCGCGCTTGAGCTTCGACTCTCTCCTTTCACTCCGGACCCACGTAGAGCAGCCGGTCGGGGGTGCCGTCGAGATCCTGCACGACTCCGGGAGTCGCGTTGTCGATGACGCAGTCGAAGAGAGCTGTCGGGTCGGCGGTGCCGAGCCGCTCCGCGCACAGCGCCATGGCGCCGGCGACGTGGGGACTGGCCATGGAAGTGCCCGACCAGCGGAGTAGCTCGCCGCGCCGGCCGACGCTGGTGATGCCGTCTCCGGGAGCGCAGATATCCGCGCACCGACCCTTGTTGGAGAAGTCGGCTCGACGATCGTTCTCAGAGGTCGCGCAAACCGTGACCGCCTGGACCCCCCGAGCCGGCGAGTGTTTGCAGGCGCTCTCGTTGTCGTTGCCGGCGGCGACGGCAAAGCCGAATCCGTCGCTCCAGGCTTGGCAGACCGCGCGATCGAGGTCATCGGACGGTGAGCCGCCCAGGCTCATGTTTCCCAGAGCCATCCAGCCGTTGGCAGTGGCGTGATTGGCGGCCCAATCGATGCCTTCGATCACATCGGCGTCCGCGCCGGAGCCGGCCATCAGGACGCGAACCGCGTGGATCGTTGAACCTTTGGCGACTCCGTATCGTCGATCGGCGACGGTTCCGGCGACGTGAGAGCCGTGATCATGATCGTCGTTGCAGGAGCCGCCGACGGCCGAGTAGCACTCTCCCATCGCGTAGTCGAAGCCCCCGATTGCCTTGCCGGTGTCGATGACGTAGACGTGGACACCGGCGCCCGACTCGCCGGGCTCGTATGAGCCGTCAAGGGGACGGTTGCGCTGGTCGATTCGGTCCAGTCCCCACGAACTGACCCTCCCAGGCGCGGCATCGAGCGGGCCGACGGTAACTTCCTCGCACTCCGAAACCGCCAGCCCGCCGGCAGCCATCGCCCGTGCCTGGGCCTTGGTCATCCCGGCTCTGAAGCCGTTCACGATTCGGAGCGGCGTGACGTCCGTGACTCCGAAATCGAGGGCTCGTTGTCGTGAATAGTCGCCGAAGGCCTGGAGGCTCTCGAGACCTCGCGTCTGGCTCGCGGCGAAGAAGACTTTGTAGCAACCCTCGACGGGTCTGCGCGCTTTCAGGATCTCGCCGGTAGGCGCGGGCGGGCTCTCGCAATCAAAGGGCACATCCGGCTTCGGCGGTGGGCAGCTCGCGCCCAGGCTCAACAGACCGAGTAGCGCGATTAGCGGAGCGTGGCGTCTCATGGGACCTCCTTTCACTCCCCCACGGAATGGATCTGCCCCGGATTCTAGCTCCTTTGGATCGGCAGGGCGATAGCGGAACCTCGAGGGTACTACCCCAAAGGGTGTTGTTGGCCGGACACCGCGCTGCTAGGCAGGGATGTGACCGAGATGGGGCGCCCGGGCGGGACAATTGCGATGCCCTTTGGCATGCCCGGCAGAGTATGGTCGCGCCTCTAGGCGCCCCGTCCTGAGTCGAAAAAGGAGGCCGAAGGCCCGGCGGGTCAGGATCCGACGCGAACCTTGCGCCCGGGCTTGGCGATCTTCCACTCGCCGCAGCGGGTGATCTTTCGCTTCTCGGCGCCGGCCTTGACGGCCACTCCGCACCAGCACACGTTGGAATCCGCCGAGGAGACAACCTGGCTCTGTTTGGGCTCGAGAGTGATGTTCTCGCTGGTGGGCATCTCGCTGCATTCGCCATCGGCGCCGTAGGCCACCAGAATCTCCTGAATGAATCTGCCCTTGTTCTGAAACGTTACATTCTCCCCTTTCGCCGAGGCGGGGGCCTCTGTAAACAGCCCGACCGTGAAAACGGCAAGAACGAGAGTAAAAGCCAGAGCGCTGGAGGTCAGAGTTTTCCGTCGCATGGTTAAGTCTCCTTTCTGTTGCCTAGAGATACGGTTCGATGGTCCGAAAGGTTGCAGAGCTTGAGTGATTGCCATCGAAGACGTGCGAGACTGGCGCGGTGAATCTTCTTGGAGGGAAAGTCATGCCGAAGCCATTGATCTCGACCTTCACCTCGGTCTGGAGGCAGGAGGCGCCCGGGGTCTGGAAAATCGTCCTCGACAAGGGCAATCCGGTCTGCCCCGAGCAGCAGGCCGCGCAGCCGGCTCCCGCGGACTAGGTGGAGCTTTGTCCGAACGGTCCCAGATCGTCACCCGTGACGGCCGGCTCTACCACCTCGGAGTCGCACCCGATGAGGTCGGGCGTAGCGTTTTCCTCGTCGGAGACCCGGCGCGTGCCTACAAGGTCGCGGCTCGGTTCGACACGATTGAGCACGAGGTCAAGAACCGCGAGTTCGTAACGCTCAGCGGCAAGGTTCGGGGCTTGTCGATGACGGTCATCGGTACCGGCATCGGTACCGACAATGTCGAGATCGCGATGATCGAGCTCCACGCGGCCCATGCCTTGGATCTCGAGACCGCTTTGCCGAGAGCGGGAGGAGAGGCGCTGGACATTATTCGGATCGGGACTTCCGGTGGCGTGCAGCCGGATGTAGCCGCGGGCACCCTCTGTGTCGCCGAGTATGCGTTGGGGCTGGACAGCACCGGGGTGTTCTACGAGTCGCCACCCGCGGACGTGAACGTCGTCGAGATCGAGCAGGAGGCGCGGCGTTTGCTCGACGAGGCGGTGGGCTCCGGGTCTCGATTCCGCGGTCGGCTCGGGGTCTATGCATCGAAGGCGAACCCCGAGGTGCATGAGCTCTTGAAACGTTGTGCGGGAGACGGCCGGATGCCGAGCGAATCGGGCATCACGGTGTCGGCGCCCGGGTTCTACGGTCCTTCGAGCCGCAGGATCGCCGGCCTCGTCAATACGGTTCCGGACATCAAGGGAGCTCTTGCGAGGCTCTCGGTCAAGGGGCTTAGGGTGCTCAACATGGAGATGGAGTCGAGCCTCCTGTTTCACCTGGCCGGCGCGCTCGGACATCGGGCCGGAACGATATGCCCGGCGATCAGCCAACCGGGCAGCCACGCCTCCGTGGTCGACTACGATGCGTGCATCGAAGCCGCGATTACCGTTGCCCTAGAGGCCGCCCTCGAGCTCCGAGACACCGCCGCCCAAGCCTAACTCCTAGCTCTTCGAGACTATCCCTTTCGCCGGTCGCCGCGCCGCCGATCCTCTCCGCTTCGGGTCGGGCCTTTACGACGGTCCACCTCGACCGGAACATCGGCGATCCGCCGGTCGGCCTTGCGCCGTTCCTCGCCGGATCGGGTGGGTATTCCGCTGCGTCGCTCGGTAGTGGGGTCTCGGTCCTCGGCGCTCATTCCTGTCCCCTAGGCCGCGGCTCTCGCCTTGGCGTCCTTGTGGACCAGGGCAAAGCCGACGGAGTTGAAATTCCAGTTGCCGACCTCGCCGAAGAGCTTTTTCGCCTCTTCCGTGTTGCCGAGCGCTTCTTCCGCGAGTGCCAGTTGATACCGAATGAACATGTTGTTCTTGTAGTTGGCCTGGCGCAGGTGCTGGGCGGCCGTCTCGTGGTCGCCCTCGCTCAGCGCCGCCATGCCGAGCACGTAATGGGCCGGCTCCATCTTGCGCGGGTTATCGTCCTCGGCGACCAGCTCTTCGATCTTGCCGGCATGAATGGCGGCCGCGTCACCGTCGCCCTGGTACGCTGCCAGGAGGCCGTCCCAGAGATGGCAGACGGATTCCTGCAGCCGGCGGGCGTCATCGGTACCGACGTCTTCCGCAATCGCCATGCGCAGCTCGTTGCCCTTGGCCACCGATTTCGCCGCTCGGTCGAGAAGACCGGCGTGCATTGCCGCGGTGGCGTGGCTGTTCAGGGCGAAGATCTTGAGGCCCTTGACCTGATCGGCGGGCGTGCCCATGGCCTCGATGTTCTCCGCCAGCTCTTCCATCTCTGCCAGGGCCGCGGGAATGTCGCCGGCATGAATCCCGGTGTACGTCTTGTAGACGGCGTAGGCGGCCTTGTTTTCGGCGGGAGCCGCCGCAACCCCGGCGTCGTAGGCTTCCCGGGCGGCTTCGATGTTGCCCAGGAAGGAGTTGACGTGGCCTTTCTTGTGCTGGGCCACGGCCAGCGAGGCGTCGACCTCGGTGGCCTTTTCATAGGCGCCGAGAGCTCCTTCGAGATCCAGCTGCGCGCGTCGGATGTCGCCCATGAGCTCCCAGCCTTTGGCCTCGTCCGGGAAGGCCGCCAGCGTCTTCTGGGCCCACTCTTCGGCTTTGGTGAAATCCTTCGGTTCTCCGAAGAGATAATTATTGGCGATCCCAAAGAGGGCACCGGGAGAATCCGCATCGAGCCGCAAGGCGGCCCCCATCGCGGCCCGGGCGCCTTCGTTGTCGTTCTGTCCGCCGAGAAGTCCGGCCAGAATCAGGTGCGCGCGGGGGCTATTCGGATGGCTCTCGGCCAACTGCCGGCCCAGCTCGACGCCTTTTTCCGTGTCGTTGGTCAAGAAGGTACGGTTGATCTCGACCATCATCTTCTCGCCTTCGCTGGCATTGGTCAGGTGCTCGGAGGCCATGTCGAGGCAGGTCTGGAACTCCTTGAACGACAGCGCGGTATTCGACTGGTTGAAGTGTGCCCGCACGAATCCCGGGTCCTCCGCGATCGCGGCCTGGAACTTGGCTCGGGCCTCTACGCCGCGGCCGACATCAAGTAGGTACTCCCCCTCCTCGAACAGGGCCCTCGCGGCGTCCGAGTTGGTCGTAATCGGAATCTCCTCAACCATGACGGCGGCGGTTTCTGCGACTTCTTCTGTCGCCGGAGGCGCACAGCCAACGGTCATGGCCAGGATTGCGACGGCTAGAACAGCGGTCGGGAAACGGAGTTTCTGCATGGACTTCCTCCTTCTCGGACTCTTAGGGTGGGTGGATTCGACCCGCGAACAGGGGAATCCGGACGCGTAATGGAATACACAATACCACTACGGAGAACGTCCGCCGGCGTTTTCGTCTTCGAGGCCCAGTCACGGTTCGGCCAGAGCTTGTTCCTACGAGGAACGCCCTGACGGCGTATCGCGAATCAGCTGTTCTATCCGGTCGAGGCCCTCGCCGATCTCGCCGGCCGTGGGGCCGAACGACAGCCTCAGGTGCTGGCGAAAGCGCGAGTGGCGGCCCGCTCTTCGCCGGCCGGGGTTGACGTCGAAAAACACCCCCGGCACCGTAATCACGCGACGCTCGAGGGCGGCGCGAAAGAAGGCCATGCCTTCGGAAATCGGCTCGGGCAGCTCCCTGAGTGAAACGAAGACGTAGAACGTGCCGTCGGGTTCCCGGTCCACGATCAGCCCCATCGCTCGAGCGCGCTCTAGCATCAGCTCGCGCTTGGGACGGAACGAGGCTTCGATGGCGCGCGCTTCGGCCGCCACTCGATCCGGGGCGAGCAGGTCCGTCGCCGCCCGCTGCAGGGGCTTCGAGCCGCCCCCGTCGAGAAACGAACCGGCGCTTTCGACCGCGGCGATGACCGGCCGGGGCGCGACCGTCCAGGTCACGCGCCATCCAGGGTAGCGCCAGTTCTTGGTAAAGCCGTCCAGGATCACGACCGGGTCCCGGTCGACATCCTCGACGTAGCGAGCGGCGCTGACCGTCGGGCCCGGCTCTCCGGGGCCGAGGTTCCAGATGTAGTGGGAGTAGAACTCATCGAGGATCAGCGAGCAGTCCAGCCGGCGGCCGACGCCGACCCAGTCGGCGAGCTCGGTGCCCGAGATCAGCTTGCCCATGGGGTTGCACGGGTTCGAGATCAGCAGCGCTCCCAGACCCCGTCCCAGGACCTCTCGCTCGAGGTCTTCGGGGGTAAAGGCGTAGTCACGCTCGCGGCTGAGGAGAATAGGAATCGGGGTCACCAGCCGGAAGATGTCGAGCAGCTCTTCGTAGGCGGTGTAGTCGGGCAGAAAGTGTCCCAGGTTGACGTGCCCGAGCGAGGCCACGGCGCGGGTCAGGCCGGCGCGTCCACCGCCTGAGATCGATACGTTCTCGGCCGTGTATTGCGACGGCATACCGCGCCGGTAGAGCTGGTTGTAGAGCGAGGCCACTGCCTCGCGCAGCTCCCACAGGCCCGGGACGGGAGCGTAGTCGTGATCCGCGGGATCGATCGAGATCGATACCGCGCGCTCGGGTGCGCCTTCGAGCGACCCGGTCTCGGGCTGCCCCTGTCCGAGGTTCGACCAGTCGGGATGACCGGACCGGTAACCGAGCGCCTTGGCCTCGTTGGTGACGTAGATCACCCCGGTGCGCGGCACGCGGCGGAACGCCTGCAGGGTGTCGGCGGGCTTGGCTGGATCTGACATGGCGGTAGTCTGCCATCAACTGCTCCGGTTTTGCCCCGGCTTTTCGGCGAGTCTCCGAAAGTGGGGAGGATCGCCCTGGAGAACCTCCGGTTCTTGCTCAGGCTGCTGGTGACGCCCTTTCATTCGTTTGGATCTGTAAGTGTATTCTTTGCAGATAGATAGACAGTTCGAAACGCTCGGATCGGTGCGGCCCCTTGTCATGGATGAATGGCACGCGCCGTGCTATGAGGAGTCGCGGTCACCAGTGCGCGCGCTCGTTTCGGGACCTTGCCATCCTCCAGGAGCTGAAGAGCGCAAGGTATTGCGTTCTGGATCGAGGGATAGAATGCCCTTTCGAAACAGCGACTAGCCAGAATGCGTGTTCGCCCCGGAGACCAGGAAAGGACCCTTGCCATGACATCTTCGATCCACATGAGCCCGGTTTCGCCGGCATCGTCGCTACTCCTCGCGGTTCTTGCTCTCCTGGTGGCCGCGGCTCCGACGTCGGCTCAGGGTCCGAAGCCGTTCGTGGAAGACACGCTGACCACCCTCGAAGCAGCGGTCGGCAGCCCGGTTCGGGCAACGGTGTCACCGAAGACCGGCTTGGTGACCTTTCTGTCTTTCGCCGAGCACCAGCGGACCTTGGGCAAGCTGCCGGGAACCGCCCCGGCCGAACAGCGAGCCCGGGCCTTTCTGGCCGCCTACGGCGCGGCGTTCGGAGCGAGCGGTGCCGATCAGATGTCCTTGAAGCGAGTGACCGGCGCCGACGAGGTCGGAATGGAGCACGTCCGGTTTCGTCAGACCCATCAGGGCGTGCCGATCACGGGCGGCGAGCTCACCGTCCACCTGCGGGGCTCGGCGGTGGTGGCGGTGAACGCCAAGACGCTTTCCGACCTGGACACGGTCGACACGACGCCGTTGGTGTCGGCGGCCGAGGCGGCGGTCCTGGCGGCCGATGCCCTGGCACAGGGGCTCGGCGTGACCGACGCGACGCTCAGCGAGCCGAGGCTCGAGCTGCTGAACAAGGGGCATCTCGGCGGTCGCGGCTTCGCGACCGGGCTCGCCTGGTTCATCGAGGCTCGGAAGATCGATCTGCGCGAGTACATCTGGATCGATGCGCTCGCCGGCAAGGTCGTTCTTCAGTTCAGCCAGTTGACTGACGCGAAAGACCGCGAGATCTACGACACCAATAGCACTTCGACGCTCCCTGGAACGCTGGTCCGCAGCGAAGGCGGGGCGGTCACCGGAGATCCCGATGCCGACGCCGCCTACGACTATTCCGGTGACACCTACGACTACTTTTTCAACGAGCACGGCCGCGACAGCTACGACGGCGCCGGGGCCACGATCATCTCGACCGTAGAGTATTGCTCGCCGACCTCGTGCCCCCTTGCCAACGCCTTCTGGAACGGCACCCAGATGGTCTATGGCGCCGGCTTTTCGTTGGCCGACGACGTCGACGCCCACGAGCTGACTCATGCGGTCACCGAGCGCACCGCCAACCTCTTCTACTACATGCAGTCAGGGGCACTCAACGAGTCCTTCTCGGACATATTCGGGGAGGCTATGGATTTTGGGAAT
>JAAENP010000036.1 GCA_024224155.1 bacterium | reverse complement strand
CGTCGAATGCGAGCTCCCCACGGCTCCTCCTTGTCTCATCGTGTTCGGGCCTTCAGCATCCGGCCCCGGCGGGGTAAGATGCCTACTATGCCCTCTGCTGACTTCTGCTCGATCACGCCAGGGGTTGCCCCCAGACGCGCTGCCGGCGCTTTAGGGTCCGGTGGCCGATCCAGGTCTTTCGGCCTGGGCCTCAGTCCGGCTCCCATGGCGGTGTCCGGCCGCTCGTCGAGCAGATCTCCCCGGATAAGGACATGTACTGTCGCTGCACAGCCGCGCCATTTACCGTATCCCCCGAACCACAGGGCTTCGGCACGTTGTGCTGCCTCGCCCCAGGGAAGTCGGCCTTCTATGGCGTTCGTGTTCCTCGGCTCGCAGCTTTGCCGCGGCCTTCCTTCAGACGACCCCTCGCGGGGCCGCCCTTGCCGTAAGCTAGTCATTCTCTCTGTCCATAGCGTGGACGGTGGTTCACTGACAGGGGACTTTCACCCCACAAGTACATGCCCATGCCGGGCGTACACAAGTCCATGCAGCGGAGTCGCTGCGCTCCCCGCTGATGGCAGCCGTTCTGCGGCTCTCATAGAGTGGGGCAGATAGCGATGGCAGGCAAGGACTCGATACACAGAATCCTCCTAGCGATGGAGGAGACTGCGCGCGCTACAGCTGCCGGAGATTCATCAAAACAAAACGTCACTCCAGCGTTTGTACAGCAACTGAATTCCCTGGTCGCCCAGGTAAATGAGCTCGTGCCTGAGGCGGATCTAGCGCTTTTTGAGGAGGGCCTTCAGGTCTGGAATACTGGATTTCCAAGTGCTCTCGAAGTACTTCAGCAGATTAAGCTCGCGCTCGATTTTTTAGTAAAATCTCCAACGAACTCTCCCAAAGCATCTGCCCTTTCTCCAAACGTTGCAGAGCCGGAAATAGAACGGCCGGGAGTGTTTATCGGCTGTTCCGTTGAGGGTCTCCGAGTTGCCAAGATTATCCAGATGACTTTATCTCATCGCACAAGACCAGTAATCTGGCACCAGGGTGTGTTCGGCCTTTCGCATGAGTGCGGCTCCTTTTCATAGAGTATGAAGGCGTTTGTTTTCAGTGGTTTAGTGCCTACTCTCGGTTCGCGAACGAGCAGGAACGGCCGACCTTTGCACGGCCGCCGATGTTCATCAGCGCCGAGTTCATGGCGTAGCGCACCCGATTCTTGCGGCCGTGGATCTGCTCCTCGATCGCCGCCAGCTGCGCTTCGAAGAACTCGTCCGGCAGGCTGTCGTCGGAACGTGCCAAGGTGCACAGCATCAGCCAGCCCGCCAGGCCGATCCACTCGCTCCGCCGACGGCCAATACTGGCGTGGTTCCATGGAGTTGGTCTCTCGGGGCTGGACTTTTCGCGATGCGCGTGACAAGGTGGTTCCCCGGGCCAGATTGGAGCCGCAATGGAGCGGCGCGGAAAGAGGGCCCGGGGAGGTCGCATGGGCCTTGCACTTGTTCGAGACCCAGAGGACGACGGATTCGAGGAGGCCGAGGATCAGTTCGGAGCGATGGCGGAATTTCTCAGGTCGATGGAGGCGGGAAAGATGACGGAGAGCGATCTCGAGCGGCGGCTGGAGGAAGAGGGCCGGGAGTTGCTGCGCAAGCTGCTGGCCGCCCATGTGCAGATGCGGGCTCCGGGGGAGGCAGAGGGTCCGGTCATCGATGCCGAAGGCGTGAGGCGGGCAGAGAAGCGAAGCCACCCACGGAGGTTGGTCACGAGCTTCGGGGAGATCGACGTGCCACGTACGGGGTACGCCCGAGCCGGGGAGGCGAGCTTGCATCCTCTCGATGGCGAGATGAACCTGCCGCGCGAGAGCTACTCCCTCGAGCTGCGCAGAAAAGTGGCATGGGAGACGGCCCGAGGCTCGTTCGAAGAGGGGCAGGAGGCGATCGAGCGTCAGACAGGGGTGAAGATTCCCAAACGCCACGTCGAGGAGCTCGCAGCGCGCGCAGCGGTGGATTTCCAGAGCTTCTACAAGGCGCGCAGCGAGGCGGGCAAAGAAGCGACCGAGGCTGGTGACGAAGCCTCTGGGGGGGAGCCCGTGCCGCTACTGGTCATCAGCTTCGACGGCAAGGGTGTCGTCGTGCGGGAGCAGGATCTGCGGGAGAGCACGAAGCGTCGCAGGGAGGGTGAGAAGAACGCACGGCCTGGCTGCAAGCGGATGGCGATCGTGGCGACGGTGTACGACGTGGCGCCGTATCCCCGGACTCCCCTCGACGTGGTCAACGACCTGTTTCCCATCGACGATTCCACGGCGATGCCTCCACGGCGCAAGAGAAAGCAGAAGAAGGCCCGGCCCAGGCCGAGGAGCAAGCGGGTGTGGGCGAGCCTGGCTCGGCAGCCGGAGGAGGTCATGGCGGAGGCCTTTGCCGAGGCCGCAGCCCGCGACCCTCAACGACGCCGTACATGGATAGTCCTGGTGGACGGAGAACCGCACCAGCTTCGGCTGGTGCGCAGGTTTCAGAAGCAGTATCAGTTCCAGATCGTCCTCGACTTTTTCCACGTGCTCCAGCGCCTCTGGGCCGCAGCCCGCGCCCTGTGCCCTGAGGACAAGTGGCAACAGCAGAACTACGTCCGCACCCGCGCCCAGAGGGTCCTCTCCGGCTGGGCCTCGCAAGTTGCTGGCGGAATGCGCGCCGCAGCCACCCACAGGGATCTGGTCAAGAAAGATCGTGAGCCGGTGGACGATGCCTGTGACTACCTTGTGAAGTACCGTCGCTACCTCCCCTACGGCGACTGCCTCGAAGCCGGCCTGCCGATCGCCACCGGAGTGATCGAGGGCACCTGCCGCAGCCTCATCGTCCACCGGATGGACCGCTCCGGTGCCCGCTGGAGCCTCTCGGGCGCCGAGG
>JAAENP010000035.1 GCA_024224155.1 bacterium | reverse complement strand
GAGTTGACGCTGTTGCTGCGCTGCTGTTACCTTTGCTTTTTGTTTTCCGCGACTCCCAGCGACTCCCAATCCAAACCTGCGCGGTAAAAGCGGCTTGCGCGGGTCGAGCCCTTGCGTTCCGACGTCAGCGCGGACTCCGTCGCTCTCTCAGTCCCCGGTGTCCATCTCCGTCTCCTGCTCCTCGCCGGGAGTCTCGCCCTTGCTCAACGCCGCCCGGGCGAGCAGAGAGCGGAAGTGGCCGTTGACCACGATTTCGCCTCGAAGTCGAACTGTCTCCCGGAAGGCGTCAAGCAACGGGACGTTCCGAACGAGGTTCATGTAGCCGACAACCAACGCCGCACTGCGGTTCACGCCTGCCCAGCAGGAGACGAGCACTTTCTTGCTCTGAGCAAGAGCCGCCTCGACGGTTGCAGCGAGGCTGGGCAAGTGCTGCAGGATGTCGTACTTCCAGTCGTCGTTCGCGGCGATCATCTGCAGCTCGATCTGGTGCGTGTGCAGGGTGTCCCGCAACGTTGCCGTTTCCTGCTCATCGAGTTGCTCTGGGCAGAGGCACACGGCCGTCGCAACGTTCAGGGCCACACGGCTCTCGCAGTCCTTGACGTTGTCGAGATCGCCCAGGAGCAGGCCAGCGCAGGGTTCGCAGGGCTGGAACGGCGCGTCCTCGTAGCGCGCCTTATAGTACTTCCGCCGGCACGAGTCCCAGCGCCTTTCCCAGATCTGGAAGTCCGGAGTGATCGCATCCATGAGCTCCAGGAACCGCTGCTCCCGTGGGTCCTCGGCCAGGTCCGGGTCGACCCGCAGAGTCCGGGGCCCTTCTTCAGCCTCGTCGTCTTCAGCCTCGTCGTCTCCAGCCTGTTCGGGTCGAGCCCTCCAGGCCGAGCTCGACCAATCCCAGCTCCAGCTGGCCTCAACCTCGTCGTCAAGCCACCCTTGCGCCCACCAGTCCCCGTCCTCCTCGGCGCGCCAGCACATCCCAGGG
>JAAENP010000034.1 GCA_024224155.1 bacterium | reverse complement strand
GGAGGCCATGAACATAGCCGGGCCGAAGGAGACCATCGGTTCGGCCTGTGCTCGGCCAGAGATGCCTGCGAAGGTGAAAACCGCCCTCCGGACGTTGCTGCTCAGCACTTCCGATGTGCCCGGCACTGAGGGCCGGAAGACATCTCTGCGTTACGCCGGTCATGGCAACAACCTCCCCTTCGGCGGGCCGCGCTTTTTCGCCACACCGCACTTCGCGGACACATACAACCCTCTCATCAAGCTCCTCCACGATGGCCCATGTGAGGACAGCCACCTTGCCGCTGGCCGTGCTTCTCAGCCCGCCGATGCGGACCCGCCGCTTCATGACGCCACTGGCAGTGCTTCTCAGCCCGCTGAGCTCCGCGGCTTCTTGGCCTCCGCGGAGCCACGCATGCCATCTCTGCGGCGCATGCATGAGACTGTTGCCGCAGACCCTCGGGCACAGGCGAAGTTCTTCTTACTCATGAGCGAGCTACACTACCGCCACATCATCGGCGTGGAGCGACTCCACATCGGCCGAGTGACGCTCGCGAGACCACTTCGACCTGTGCACGACGAGGTGGCCGCGTCCTTGCAGCCTTGCGTGACGCCTGGCACTACCGACATTCAGGCACCGCTTGAAGCACAAGGCCGTGGCTTTACACACGGCCATGGCAAGGGCCACAGCATCATCGGACCCACCATGGCGTGGCTCCGACGGGCCGTGACCCAGGGCCTCACGCCGGCGGTCCGTTGCATCAGGCGTGCCTTGCTCGAAACCGCGGTGACGGTGCAATTTGACGCAGCCAGGCTGAGCGGCCGCCAATTGGGCATCGATCTGCGTGCCGAGCCGTTCACCGCCCGACAACAGCGACAGAGCCGCATGGACGGCGGCGAGGAAGAGGATGGGACTCTCCGTGAGTGCGTCGATGTTGCAGCACCCGTGGAACCAGTCCACGTCGAGCGGGAGCGATCTCTGGCAGCTGCCTTATCGCGACAACCACTCACTGGGACCGCGGCATACCGTGATCTGTCGCTCACCGGTGCCTTTCAGTCCATCTTTCCAGCTTATCGACAGAGATCCAGCTTCTGCCTTCTCGCTTGGCAGAGCCAGCCCACTTTGAACATCATCGCCGGTCCCGCTGACACAGCGAGCTCCAAAACCTGCCACCCGCGACGCCTCAAGGATCTCTTCACCGTGGATGAGCACGGACAGATCCTGGAAATCCTCAAGCCCGACGGTACGGTCAGCTCCGAGGCGGATCGCGAAGCCGATGCCAAGCAGTGGGCAGCTCACTTCGCAGACGACGTCT
>JAAENP010000033.1 GCA_024224155.1 bacterium | reverse complement strand
TCAGCGCGGTTGTTCATGGATTGCCCGCCGATTCAGCCGACAACCTCGCGGCCGAGGGGTTTCTCGCCGTTGAACCGGACGCCGAGGCCATCGCGATTGCCGACCGGGGCATGGAGCGGCTAGGCGGGCGCCAGGCCTGGGACGAGACCCGTGTCGTGACCTGGAAATTCTTTGGTGACCGGTTTCATGTCTGGAACCGCCATACCGGCGACGTGAGGATCGAGGGGACCGACCGGGAAACCGCGCAGCCCTACCTGATTCTGATGAACATTCACAGCAAAGAGGGCCGCGCCTGGCGCGCCGGCGAGGAGGTGACCGACGCCGAGGACTTGGCCGGCCTGCTCGAGCTCGGCGAGTCCGCTTGGATCAACGACAGCTACTGGATGTTCATGCCCTACAAGTTGAAAGACACCGGCGTTGCTCTCAAGTATGTCGGCGAGCGGGCTCTTCTCGACGGCCGCAATGCCGACGTGCTCGAGCTCACCTTTCGAGCGGTCGGGCGGACCCCCGAGAACAAGTACGAGGTCTATGTGGCCAAGGACTCCGGCCTCGTCGAGCAGTGGGACTTCTTTGCCAAGGCCTCGGACGAGGAGCCCCGATTTCAGGTCCCGTGGCGCAACTGGCGTCGACACGGATCGATCTTGCTGTCCGACGATCGCGGCCGCGGCCAACACACCGAGATCGCAGTCTTCGACTCGGTGCCGGACGAGGTTTTCGACAGCCCTGAAGCCGTCGACATGACCACCCTCGAGCGCGCCGCGACCGGCGAGCCTGCGGGAGAACCGGAATGAGCTCAGCCGGCCGCCTCGAGACCATCTGGATCAAGCGCGCCAAACGCGGCCCCATGGACCCGGTTCCCAGCGCTCGAGCCCACACCGGCAGAGGCCTCGAAAGCAATGCCGATCAGGGCGGCAAGCGCCAGGTGACTCTAGTGAGCGTCGAGAGCTGGGCCGACGCGGTCGCGGCCGTCGAGGGCAAGCCCGACCCGATTCTCCGCCGAGCCAATCTGCTGGTCCGCGGCGTCGATCTCGTCGAGAGCCGCGGCAAGACTCTCGGTGTCGGCGACGTCAAGATTCGCATTCACGGCGAGACCCGTCCCTGCCGCCGCATGGAAGAAAGCCATCCCGGTCTCCAAAACGCCCTCGACCCGGAGTGGCGGGCCGGCGCCTACGGCGAGGTCCTGACGGACGGCGAGATCAACCTCGGCGACGAGGTCCGCTGGGTCGATTTCTCTACCGACTAGACGCGGGAGACCAAGAGCAGGCAAAACCAGTCGGGAGGGGACACCAAGGAATGGTGTCCCCGATTAGCCCGCCTTGCGCATGCGCCGCTTCTGGCGGCGGATCCTGGCGCGAACGCGCTTGAGTGCGACCCTGTCGCCGGATCTGAGCGCTTCGTCGCGCTGGGCCTTGAGCTGCTTGAGCTTCGCCTTGGCCGGGCCCTTGTCAGGAGCGGCCTGCGCCGGCGGCGGTTTCTCGGTTTCCGGACCAGGCTCCGGCTCGGTTGCCGGCGCGGCCTCGGACGCCTCTGGCTCTGCTCCGGCCTCCTCCGGAGGCGCTTCGGCTATTGGCTCCTCCGGAGCTACCGGCCCTTCCGCTTCGGCCTCGGCTGGTTCTGCGGACGCAGCCTGGTCTTTTGAGGCTTCAGCGGTGGCTTCGGCGCTAGCTTCGACCGGGGTCTCGGTGGCGTTGGTTTCTTCCTTATCGGGCATCTCGTATCTCTCCTTCAAAAAAGAGCCTGGATCTTACACCGGACCTCTTTCAAAAGCGTCCTCTTTCGGTCAGGATAGCCACGTCACGCACTGCAATCCGAAAGGAAAAAACATGAAAAAACCCGTCCGCATAGCTGTAACCGGAGCCGCCGGCAACATCGGTTATCAACTTTGCTTCCGCATCGCGGCAGGGGACATGCTCGGCCCCGACCAGCCGGTCATCCTGCAGCTGATCGAGATTCCACCGGCCCTGGACGCCCTCAATGGCGTCGTCATGGAGCTTTCGGATGGCGCTTTCCCGCTTCTCGACGGAATCGTCGCCACGGCGGACTACGCCGAGGGCTTTGGCGACGCCGACTACGCCATCCTGGTCGGCGCCAAGCCCCGCACGGCGGGCATGGAACGCGCCGACCTTCTGGGCGAGAACGGCAAGATCTTCGGGCCTCAGGGCAAGGCGATCAATGACCACGCCGCGCGGGATATCCGGGTTCTGGTGGTCGGGAACCCGGCCAATACGAATTGCCTCATCGCCCAGTCGAACGCGCCTGACCTGGACGCGACGCAGTTCACCGCCATGACGCGTCTCGACCACAACCGCGCCCTGAGTCAGCTAGCGCAGAAGAGCGACCGGCACGTGAGTGACGTGAGTCGAATGATCATCTGGGGTAATCACTCCGCGACCCAGTATCCGGACATCTCGCATGCGCTCATCGGCGACTCGCCGGCAACCAATTCGATCGACGTCGATTGGTACCGGGACCAGTTCATTCCCAAGGTGCAGAAACGCGGCGCCGAGATCATCAAGGCGCGCGGCGCCTCTTCGGCGGCATCGGCCGCCTCCGCCGCGATCGATCACATCCACTCGTGGGCACTCGGCACTCCAGAGAACGACTGGGTGAGCATGGCCGTAGCCTCCGACGGCAGCTACGGCATCGCACCCGGAGTCATCTATTCGGTCCCGTGCCGCTGCAGCGAAGGCAAGTATCGGATCGTCCAGGACCTGGAGATCGACGACTTCAGTCGCGAGCGCATGGACGCCACCGAGAAAGAACTGAGGGAAGAGCGCGCGGCCGTCGAACACCTGCTCGCCTGAGACGTCGCCCGGGCGATCCATTGCGCGAAGAAGGCGTCATCAAATTCGACTTCCGGAACACCCGGGAGCCGCTCGCGCGCAGCAGGTACGCCGAGATCGTCTGCCCTCTGATCGCCTGGCGCGAGATCTTGGCCCTGACGGGTCTAGTCGGACAGGATAGGGCCCGCTACGAAGGCGCAGGCTACGGCAATGTCAGCGTTCGCCTGGGCCGCCCTGGCATGGCGCTGGGGCGGCGCAGCTTTCTCATTACCGGCACCCAGACTTCGGGCAAGCACTCGATCGGGCTCGACGATTTCTGCATCGTCGAGCGCTACGATTTCGATCGCAACCAGCTGGTCAGCAGGGGGCTCACGCCACCATCGTCGGAATCCATGACCCACGGAGCGGTCTACGACCTGGGACCCCACATCCGTTGCGTTCTGCACGCTCATTCGCCGGTGCTCTGGAACCGGCGCCGGGAGCTGCGACTCCCGGAGACCTCGCCCGCCGTGCCCTACGGAACCCCCGAGATGGCCCGCGAGGTCCAGCGACTTTATCGCGAAGGTATCTTCGCCGAGCGTCGAGTGCTTGCCATGGGAGGCCACGAGGATGGCATCGTCGCCTTCGGCCGCTCACCCGAGGATGCCGGGCAGGCGCTCCTCACTTGGCTCGCCCGCGCCTACGAGCAGGATTGCCGGCCCGGCGCCGAGCTTTGCAGGACCTGAGCGCTTCGGCGGCCTTGTAAGCTAACCGTCCGCGGCGGATTTCGGCACGTCACTCGGCTGGTAGATCACCTGTACCGCGTCGTCGAGATCGCCGTAGGAGAACAGAAAGGCATCTTCGCCCCGGCTGGCGATCTGCTCGTCCAGATACTCGAGGAGCTTTTCGCGGCGGGCGAAGAGTGCTTTGATCTCGAAGGAGCTGATGTACGGACGCAGCCGGTCGCGCGTCTCCTCCTCATCCAGGTCTCGAATCGCCTCGAGCAGACTGCGCGAACAGCGTCTCATCTTCGCGGGGCTGAGCAGCTGCTTCGAGCTGCCGAAAGAGCGAGTGTGGTCGATCCACCAGAACTCCCCCCGCGAGTCGTGCAGCATGTTGCCTTGATTCCTGTCCGTGTTGCCGATCAGGTTGTCAAAGACCCACATATCGGCAATGCGGCGACGCACCTTTGCCGTCAGTGAGCCGCCTCCCTTTTCCTGGCGCTGGGCTTCGTCTCTGGCTTTCTCGATCCAGAGTTGAATCGATCCCTTGGCGGCGCCCAGCCTTCGTGTCGTCGCCGGCGGCAGGTTGGTGAGACCAAGCAAGCGGCCGAGCTCGTAGGCCGCGACATTGTTGAAGTAGCTGTCGCGAAAGTGCATGATCACCACGCCCTTCGCGAGACGATGACGTCGCTTGGTCAAATCAACGTCGTGGAAGACGGCGCGAGCCCGAATCCCGTCCTTCTCCAGGACGACCCGCTTGGCTCGGGTGATCCCCTTGCCCACCGTTTTCTGCTTAACGACGCGGGCCGACTTCAGAAAGTCGAGTAAAGCCTCCTCGCTGGTGAACGGCAGCGGGCTCCCATCCTGCGCCAGCCAGCCGCGCTCCAAGCTGAGGTTCTCCGAGACTTGGGCGGCATCTTCGTCTTGACCGCCAGCCCCGCCGACGTCTTGGACGTAGGGAGCGGCGGGGTGACCGTGGTCTTCTTCGAACGGAGGTCCGCCGTTGACGTCGGCGCCTTCCGGCTGTGTCGGAGCTCCTCCGGTCAGCAAGATGCGCTCGTCCTTGTAGATCGCCGAGATCTCGTCGCCGCGGAACTCCAGGGCCGCGGCACGCCCCTCGAGCTCGGGGTATGCCATCGCGGTGTCGATCAGGAAGATCCGCTCGTCGAAGCGGGACACGATTGCTCCCGGCTGAGGCGTATGGCCGACCACCACGCGCTCGCCTCCGAAGGTCTCGAAGATCGTCGTCAGCGCAACCTCGGCGCCATCGTCGGGCCACTTGGCGTAGCCGCGAAACCAGACCGGACCGCGCGGGTCGAGAAGCAGCCAGGTTTCAGCACTGGGAAGCCGAGCTCGGACGTCTTCCAGTTGTCGCCGGCGCAGGAGCTGCCGGTCGCTCAGCTCGCCCGATCCGAGAAGATACAGCTCGTAGGCCATGGCGCAGTGGAGCTCACCCAGAGTCGAGAACGGAAGGACGATCCCCTCCCGCTCGAGCCATTCGTGGTCTCGGTCGAACTGCTCCAGCTCCTCAGCGGCCGTGGCGTTGATCGCGTCGAGTGACTTGATCTCCATCTCCAGCAGCTCGGGACTGAGCCCTCCGTGCACGAACAAGGTGTCCTGGACGTTGGCCACAACCAGCCTCTCGCGCAACCACCGGCCGTACTCACCGCGCGGCGATAGCGCTTCCTGGTACTCGATGAAGCCGAGGGGATTGCGGGCCATCCACTCATCCTTGTTCGTTAGAGCGCAGCCCCCGTATCTCTCGGCCCAATTCGAGAACCGCTTGTAGGCCTTTTTGCGGGTTCTCTCCGAACCTTCGTCGGCGAATGCCGCGGCGATCTCGGCGAAAACAGGAAGCGGTGTCGACTGGTAGTCGTAGTAGCCGATCAGATTGAAAACCTCGTGGTTACCCAGCAACGACACCACCCGCCCGCCGCTTTCTGGCGCCGATTGCTCCAAGTTCCGCATGAGATCGAGCACCGCCCGCACTTCGGACCCGCGATCGGTCAGATCGCCGGTCTGGACGAGAATCGCGTTGCCGCCGATCCAGTCACCGGTGTCATCGACGATCCCGGCGGCCCGAAGAACCTTCAGAAAGGCACCCGGGGCCCCGTGCACATCTCCAACGGCGACGATCCGCCGCGGCGGCTTCTCCGCGGCCCGAAGAACGCCGGGAGCCAGGCCAAAAACCAGCGCGAGAGAGAAGCCGATCAGGGCCCGGGTCAGCCTCCTCACAACCCGCCCATCCGAGAGTCGGTCGAATCCAAGAGACGCCGGAACAAGGCCTTGACGATCTCGATGTTGTTGGCCAGAAGATCGAAGAGATCGTCGGCGTCGATGGTCAGGACCCGTAGCGCCTCCAGTGCCACCGCGTCCTGCTCGCGCAACCGGCCGCTGAGGATCTCCTTGACGCCGAAGGACTCCGGGCTCGAGAGCGTCATTGCAGGCGAATCCGCCCCGCTGACTTCAACGGTACCGTCCACGATGCAGTACATGCATTCGGAGGGATCGTTGGCCTGGTAGATCTTCTCCCTGCTCTCGAAGCTCCGATGATTCACAATTCCGGAGATTCGCAAGATCTGTTCCGCCGTGCAGGCAGAGAACAAATCTACCTTCTGCAGAAAGACAACGGTCTCTATTCTGGTGAGCTCACTCAACTTCTTACTTCCCCTGCTCGAGATCGCGTTCGGCTCACGACCCAGTTCGCCGTTTCCGCAACAAAGCCGTTCTTGTTGTGGGTCAGGGCTTCAACTTCCCGTGTTCCGGACCCGCCGGCCCCATTATGAACCGCGAGCAGTGCCGCGACCGTGAAGAAGGACCAATCCGCGTCTTCTGGATCGTCGGGCTCGAGGCACCTGCCCAGGACTTCGGATTTCGAAGTTTCTCTTACGCCCAGCCTGAGACCGACGTCGTCCAACCGTGCCGACACACTGCGCCCGTCGAGTACCGCCATCACGTCACGTCGCATGCCGCCTTCGAGGGTGTTGTCGAGGTACTCGAGTGCATGGCCCCGGCTCCGTGACTCGCCCAGGCCCAGGCTGCGGTAGGCCGCCCATATGTGGTCGGAGGGAAACAGCAGGCTCAACAGACCGAAGATGTTGTAGAGATGAGATTCCGCCCTCGACTCGAGCAGCTCCTCCAGAAGCTCGGTGGGGCGCGGCGCCGGCGATCCTCCGGACAGGGCCGTGAGCTCCGCCATGCGTTTGAAATAGCGCCTGGTCTCGACCCGGATCTGTTCCCCGATAAGCTCGCTCGGCGGCTCACCCGTGACGCCGTCCTTGACCGCGCAAAGCGCCTCGATCATCTTGCGACGCAGAAAAGGATCTCGCTGCCGCGTCAAGTTGGACAGCAGCTCATGGGGCGCTTCACCGCAGTCGAGTTGAGCAATGGTGTTCGGCAACGCGCGGCGGACCCAGACCTGTTCGTCCGGATCGTTCAGAAAATGCACCAGCGACGGCAGCACCTCCTCGCCAAACACGACCAGCGCTTCACGGACGCTGTGCTTGAGCCGGCGGTTGCGCAGCAGGCTGATCAACGTCGGCAAGTAGATCGGAGACCAGCCGTCCCGAAGCACTCGGCGGCGAACCGAACCGATCGCCTCGCTCACGACTCGCCAATCGCTGTCGTAAAGAAGTTGGACCAGCTGCTCGCGAAACTTGGGCTCGGTTATCGCGCCCAGGCAGCGAGCACCGTGAATGCGAGCCTCCGGCTCGGCGTCGCTCAGCAAGTCAAAGAGCGATTCGGCCGCGCCGGCCGGAACCTCGTCGGTGGTCGCGCTCGCCAGGCAGGCGATCGCGGCGGCCCGGATCGCGGGGTCCGAATCGTGCAGGCGGGGCCTCATCAACTCGCCGATATCGCCATGCTGCAGATCCGCGAGCACTCGGATCGCGGTCGCGCGCACGTCCGGGTGCTCGTCGCCCAGACGGCGTTCGATCAGCGGCAGGGCATCGCTACGTCTCGCCTTGGCCAGAATCTGGAGCGTTCTCTCCCGCACCTCCGCATCGTCGTGGTACACGAGAAGCGGCGGTACCAACCGGGCGCGGCCGTGAGATGCGAGCAGGTCCAGGCTATGGAGCACCTGACGTGGATCTTGGCTGCCGAGCGATTCGACCAGGATCTCGAGCGTCGCGGCGTCGCTGAAATCGATCGGCATCACGCCGTCGGGTGGCCGCTCGCGCAGTCTGCGTCTAAAGGCCTGCACGTATTCCCGATAGAGACCCGGCAGCAAGAGAAGCCAGAGTCCCAGAATCGCCAGATTGAGCCAACCGGCTCGAACCGGAGACAACCACCCCAAAGCGACCGGCAGGAGCAGCAAGGCGGCGAGTCCTTTCGCACCACGCTGGAGGAGCACGTCGATCACGGCCTTCGCCCGCATCCGTGCCCCGTGCGGGACCGGCACGAACAGAAGCTCACGAGTGGATTGATCGAGCGAGTAGCGGATTCCGTTCTCTCCGACTTTCAATGCCAAACCGGCAAACAGCAGGGCCACCGGCCAGAACGCCGCCGCCAGGACGAGCATCGCTGTACCTGCGATGAGAGACGTCGGCAGTACCCGCAGCGCAAAACCCACGCCGAGCGAGCGGTGGATGCGAGCGGTCCAGAAGATCTGAAAGATCGCCGCTGCGACCCCCATGACACTGTAGAAATTGCCGAAGAAAGCCGCTCGGTTGGACAACCCAGAGGTCGCTTGCTCAACGACCCAGTTGAACTGCAGGTCTACTATCTGGGCGGCGATCATCGACAGAATGACCACACCCCCGACGTGTCGCAGAAGCGGAGAACGGCGGACTTCATCGATTCCGTCCGCCGCGGCGACGGTATCTTCCCGCCCACTGGAAACCGGCGCGATCTTCACCCGGTGACCGGAGGCCACCGAGCAGACCGCAGCCACGATCAAGGCCGCGGCCGCCGCGAGCAGGGTCGCGCGGACGCCGAACGAGATCGAAACCAGCCGGGCGACCTGGCCGCCGGCGATACCACCCACCAGAGCGCCCGCCCCCAGGAAGCCGAACAAACGCTTGGCCTGGCGCGGATCCAACACCACGCTAGCGACCGCCCAGACCAGACTGAGGTTGAGCCCGATCGCCACCGTAACCCACAGGTAGAAGACGAAAGGAACCCAGGCAAGGCCGAAGCCGAAGAGCCACCAGAAGACACACAGCACGAGAGCAGTGCCCAGACAGGTGAGCGCCAGTACGCGGGTCGGCGCGTATCTCCGCACCAGCGCTTCATAGAGCCGCAGGCCGGGGTACGAGACCAGCGGCACCAGCAGGTAAACCCACGGCAGCATTTCGGCGCCGAAGGTCTCCAGAAACGACGCCTGCCGAACGGTCTTGCCCGCATACTGGAAGATCAGCGAGAAGAAGAAACCGAAGAAAAGAAGACCGGCTACCCGGAACTCGCCGGGGCGCATGTCGACGCCGGTCGCCCGCAATAGCGCCACCAGCACCGATCCGCGACGCGCTCCGGCGGACTCACTGTCTTGCACTGACTTGGCTTCCACCGCTGGTCTCTTGGCTCAATCCTTCATTATAGGGTCCCACCGGACTCGAACCGGTAAGCTGGGTTTCGATGCGCAACATTGGCTTGCTCGGCAGCTCGAAGCCTGAGGCTCGGCGGCAGCGATATCATCCATGCCTCCATGCCGATTCCCGCCGAGTCGCAGAACATCACATTCCTCGCCACCGAAAGTCGCGGTGAAGTCTCCGGGCTCCTGCTCAGACCGGCCAACTCGACCAGCCTGCTGTTGCTGGGACACGGCGCGGGTGCGGGCATGGAGCATCCCTTTCTCGAAGGGCTCGCCCAGCGACTCGCCGCCCGCCGAATGGCAACGCTTCGATATCAGTTCCCGTACATGGAAGCCGGGAAACGGCGCCCCGATCACGGTCCGATCCTCCAAGCGACAGTGCGCTCGGCGGTTTCGGCTGCTCGCGGTCTGGCGGGTGACCTTCCGCTTCTCGCCGGCGGCAAATCGATGGGCGGTCGAATGACCTCGCTCGCCGCCGCTCGGGAATCCCTGCCCGGAGTTCGAGGCCTGGTCTTCGTCGGCTTTCCTCTACACCCGGGAGGAACGCCTGGGGTCGAGCGTGCCGAGCACCTCGGAGTCATCGATCTCCCCATGCTCTTCCTCCAGGGCACGCGCGATCGTCTCGCCGATCTCGACCTGCTGGAACCGGTCGTCGCCGCGCTCGGCTCGAGAGCTCGTATGCACATCGTGGAGGGCGGTGATCATTCCTTCAAGATGCTCAAGCGCGGCGGTCGGTCACAAACCGACGCGCTCGACGAGCTCGCCCTTGCCTGTGTCGATTGGGCGGGCGCAGTCCTCGAGGAGAGCGAAGCCGACGCGGTGGTCGGGCAGAATGAAGACGAATCGGTTCTGTAGCCGGTCAGTCAAAGAGAGCTATCACCAGTCCGCTCCGGACCTTGGGCTCGAACCAGGTCGACTTGGGTGGCATGAACCGATTCTGGCGGCACACGTCGATGAACTGCGGCATGGTAACGGCGGGCAGCGTGACCACGTAGCGGCTCCTGCCGGCATCAATCTCCCGCACTAGATAGGCGGCGTCCTTGTTGCTGCCGACATAGCGTAACCGCTCGTCGGCGGCGTCGGTGATGCCGAAGATCTCGTCGAAGAGCTTGCGCTGGACAATGTCGGCGTCTAGGACCTCGACCGCGTTGGCCGGGTCGTAGGTGCCGGCGCGGGGCTGGAGCCGGTACCACTGGCCCTCGGTGTAGAGGCCGACTTCGTGGGTTTCCCGAGCCTGGGGGCCGACAGTTCCGCGGAGCGCCTCGACCTCGAACGCCATTTCAAGCTCTGGACGGATCTCCTCGAAACGGCGCGGCGTTTCGACCAACCGGTTGTAGGGCGATATCCCCATCGTCTTCGCTGGAAAGAACACGCTCAGAAAGCTGCCGCGGCCTACCATGGCCGCGGCGGCGCTCCGGTGATTGCCGTCGGCAACGAAGGCACAAGGCTCTCCGGCCAGCAGCTCGCGAAACGAGTCGATTTCCTCCTTGTCGGTCACCAGCCAGACGCCGTGAGCCCAGCCTTCCTCGTCCACTACGGCAAAGTCGCTGGAGCGACTCTGGGCATGCTCCCGGAGAGCCCCGAGCAGAATGTCGTCTCGGTCCTCTACCGTGTTGTTGACGATGCCCACGTAAGCACGGGTGCGCTCGATCAGGTCGGCACGGCCTCGTGCCTTGGGTTCCCGGACACCTTCGTTGCGAATGATCACACCGTGGGGGGTCTCGTTGGTGCGAATCTCGCCCGTGCGGGCCAACCCGCCCAAACCGATCTGGCGCGGCTCGACTCCGGGTCGAGCGATCTCGTAAACCCAGAGCATCCACTCCACCACTCGGGTGTCCGGGCTCTCGATGAGCTCGGTCATGTTCGACGCCGACCGCTGGAGGGCTTCTTCCGATCCCTCCTCGAGAAAGGCGTCCTCGGACGAAGTGTCGCAGTGCGCCATGGTCACGCGCAGGATGCTCGAGGGGTTCGATTGGATGAGCTCCCGGATCTCCCGGTCACCCTGAAACTCGTCGTAGTTGGGCCCGCTGATCCGGACCGCCGCCTCGGAGCTCCGCGGCACCAGAGCGCGACCGACCGGCTCTAGGGTGATCATTCCGGCACCCCAACTGTCACGCCGTTCCGCTCCTCCAGTCTCGCCGAAAGGCCCCAGCCTCCGAAGCTGTCGGTGACGACGAGCAGGAGATCGTTCGCTCCCTCCACGAGCGGCAGAAAGACCGAAAGCTGGCCGGCGGTAAGAAGTCCCTGCCGGCGGGGGAAGTTGAAACTGTAGCTCTCGTCGTCGGCAACCAGCAGCCGGCCGTTGAGAAAGACGCTGACCTCGTCGCTGAATCCGAGATCCAGACGCTGGGTCTTTGCCCTGTCGGCCGTGATCGAAAGCCGAGCGAGAACCGCGGCCCTGCGAATGTTACCGGGCCGCTCGACATAGCGTTCCAGCTCGAGCAGGCCGTTTCTGTCGGCCGGCACCGTTTGCCACTCGGAGCTCGTCGAGACCTCGGCCGGAATCTCGAGCACGAGGCCCTCTCCGGGCGCAAAGGTCCGAGATACCTGCCAGCTCCCGACCCAACCCGGGTCCGGCGCAACCGTCTCCTGAGCCGGAAACGCGTAGTCGACCTCTCCAGGGCGCACGACGACGTTCGCGAAGTTCGCCACATAGGTATCCGCGGGCGTGCCAAACGTCATGAACGAGCGCAGAGCCAAGAAGCCCGGCTTCGGGTCTCGCGCGAGCCGGGGCACGACCAGCTGGGGCTCGTCGCTCGATCCAACGAAGATCGCCGCCTGAGAGCCCTTGACGACCAGCTTCACCGGAATCCACTCGCGGGCCGGAAGAGGAGCCGCGGCGGTCGACCCGGCAGCGTGGTAGAGCTGCCACTGACTGCGCCCCTTGTACACCGGCGTGTACTGCACGGCGTCCGGCAAGAGCGTCTTGTGCGATCGGAAGTAGATCTCTTCGTGCTCGTCGTCGTCTTCCATCCGAAAGTAGATATAGGCGAACGAACGGTGCTTGGTCACCTGCAGGTCGAACTCGATCGTGCCGTCGAGGAACTCGAGTCCTCGATAGGTCGCCTTGCCGGACTTGAGCCGAAGCGCAAGCTGGCCATCGAGCTCCTCCACCACCGTATCGTCTCCGGAGAGCTCCCAACCGGGGCTGTCGAGATTCAATCGCAACTGCTCCACGTCTGCGGCAAGCGGCGGACTCGGCGTGGCGAGCGCTCCGAACACGGTCAGTGAGCTGAGTAGTCGGCTCAGGTTCTTCATCGGTTCGTCCTCCTCGGGTAGGTAAAAAGAGTAGCAAGGCCTCTAGCGCACGGGGCTCCACTCCATGGACAGTGAAACCGAGCGACCGGCGGACAACGGCACCTTCTGATCGGCCGAGTTGAAGTACTCCTCATCCAAGAGGTTGCTCGCCGAAAGGCGAAGTCCCAGATCGGGCCGCCAGCGCCAGGCAAGTGAAGAAGACACCAGGTCCGCTTCGGGAACGGCCTTCTCTCCGCTGCCAATGTCGGTCTTGTCGAAACGCCGTTCCCACCGCGCACGCCAGCGCCAGTGCCGACGCCCGGGCTCGCCCTCGAGGCTCCAGCCGGCGTAGAGGCGATGGGCGGGAACATCGGCGAGGGTCCGGCCCACGTCGTCTTCGCCGTCCATGGCGTGGCCCCCGAAGGACAGACTCCAACGGTCCGAGGCTTGCCATGCGCCTTCGATCTCGACGCCCGTAATCTCGCCGGCGGCCAGATTCACGAAGGTGAGCCGATCCGGTGCCGCCTCTATCCGCTCGATGTAGTCGTCGATATCGCTCCGAAACAAGGATCCCGTGACGAAGAGGGTGGTACCCGTCCACCGCAATCCCAGGTCGGCGCTCACGGAGCCTTCGGGCTCGAGATCCGGATTGCCGGTCACAAAGCCACGGCCCGTCGTGCCGGTGAAGAAACGCTCCGAGATCGACGGGAACCGCAGTCCGGTGCCGAGATTGGCGGTCAGGTCGAAGCCCTCTGACAACGGCACCACCGCGCCTAGAAACGCCGTAATCGCCGAATCATCGACGCTCTCGAAGCCGGAATTGCGCTGGCTCTGAAGCGCCAATCGCCCGCCCGCGAGCAGGGTGACACCCCGGCGACCCTGACCATCCTTGCTGCCCTGGCTGCCCCGGTTACCCTGGTTCCCGATCACGGTCTCGATCGCTCCGTAGACGCCCAGCTCCTGCTCCGAGGCGTTCGACAGCGTCTGCTGCTCGACCAGGACTCGACCGCTCGGGTCTCGCACCTGCTCTCGCGACCTCACATCGTGCCGAGCAAACAGATCGACGCCCCAACGCAGGGTCCTTCGCTTCGAGAATCGCAGCTCACGCTGAAAATCAACGCCCCAGTCCAGGGCGCGGTTGTCGACCGTGCTCACGCTCTCCCCGAGAGATTCGACCCGGGTCTCGAGCTCGTTGGGATGGGCATAGGCCTCGAATCGCCAACCGCTCTCGTGACTCGCGGCGAAACGGAAGAGGGTATGCGCCTCGGAAGGATAGGTGGTGGCTCGGTCTGGAAAATCGGTGCTGGCCTTGCCGATGTCGCTCCCGGTCGACGCCAGAACCAGCGCGTCGTAGGTCATCCGATCGCCCGACCAGCGGCGCGCAAACGTGGCGGATAGCTGTTCGAATCCGGAGAGGAGCGGATCGCCACCGGGTGTCTTGCCGAACCCGGCCTGCCGCCCGGAGATGCCCCAGCTCCATCTTCCCTGGCCCGGCTCACTGTCCGGATCGGCGCCGTATCCTGCCCGCACGAAGCGCTCATCCCCCTCGGTCGAGTATCCGGTCACAACCGAGAGATCCGAGAAACGGCGGGGGAACAGCTGCACGACTCCGCCAAGCGCTCCAGAGCCCCAGTAGGTGGAGGACGGTCCGCGGACGACCTCCACCGATCCAATGAGCAGGGGATCGAGGAACGATGCCGATACCCCAGCTCGCCGCTCGCTGACGATACGCATGCCCTCGACCAGGGTCAGCACCCTCTGCCGCGAAACGCCCCGGACCGAAAAGGTCTGGAACAAACCGCCCTGGCCGTTCTGGGAGACGCCTGGAACCTCGGCTACCAACTCGGCCACCGCACTCGGCAGTCCGGCCGAAGCTTCGGGAGTCAGAACGGAAGCGGCGGTGCTCTGGGGCGAGTAGCTGCCCTGACTCCTGTTGGCCGAAACCGCGATCTCCTCCCGCACCACTCCCCTGCGAGGCGCGAGGACGATCTCCAACGGTCGATCCGGGAGCGCGTCGAACTCGAGACGATGGGTCTCGAAGCCGGGATGACCCACCTCCAGCACCACCGGTGGCTCAACCGGAAGAGCAAAGCGCCCACGCTGGTCGGTGCGAACACCCTTGGCGGCACCGTCGGCGCGTACCTCCGCGTCCTCCACCGGACCTCCGCCGAGGTCGGTGACCGTGCCGGCCACCGTCTCCGCGTATAGACCGACCGACGCCAGAAGCAAGTAGCCAGCGGCGGCCAGTATCTTCGTGCGCAGGTTGTTACGACAGGCCGTCCCGAGTGAACCTGTGCGGTACGATCTGCCTCCATGGCCGGCGGCCCGGAACCTGAGCCAAACCCACCGAACTCCATGACGAACAACTCGATCGAACTGGTGAGCCTGCGCAAGGCGTATGGTGACTTCGTCGCCGTTCGCGACCTGTCCCTGCGAATCCCCGGGGGCGCGGTCTTCGGCCTCCTGGGACCCAACGGCGCCGGTAAGACGACGACCATCCGAATGATGATGGACATCATGGCGCCGGATACCGGTGAGGTGCGCTTTTTCGGGCGCCCGCGCTCGCGCGCGGACCTCAAGCGGGTCGGTTACCTGCCCGAAGAGCGGGGCCTCTACCGCAAGATGTCGGTGTTCGATCACCTCGTGTTTCTGGGTGAGCTTCACGGCGTGGGCAAGAGACAGAGCGGACCGAAGATCGAAGACTGGCTCGCCCGGGTGGGGCTCGCCGGCCAGATCAGGCAGAAGGTGGAAGAGCTTTCCAAGGGCATGCAGCAAAAGGTCCAACTCGTCGGCACGCTTCTGCACGACCCCGAGATCGTCATCCTCGACGAGCCGTTCTCGGGCCTGGACCCTATCAACCAGGGGCTGTTCAAGGATGTCCTCGCCGAGTACCGGGAGCGCGGGAAGACCGTTCTGTTCTCCACCCACGTCATGGAGCAGGCCGAGAAGCTGTGTGATGCGCTGGCTCTCATCTCCGGCGGGCGAGTCATCCTCTCAGGGGGTATGGCCGAGATCAAGAGCCGCTACGGCGGTCTCGCCTATCGCCTGGTCGCCTCCGGAGATCTCGCCCGGCTATCCGCGATCCAGGGCATCGAAAGTCACCTGGTGCTCGACGGCTACGTCCGCCTGCTGCTCAGCGAGGAGGCCCGACCCGCCGAGATCCTGCGAGCGCTGGTCGAAAACCTGGAAGTGAGGGAGTTTCGCTCCGAGGAGCCTTCGCTCGAGGAGATCTTCATCGCCACCGTCGGTGACGACAAAGCTAGAGGTCCCGACGAGGCGGAGTCCGGCCAGGAATGAGCGGCACGGCGATCATCGCCAAGCGCGAATACGCGGCGCGGATCCGGAGCAAGGGCTTCTGGATCTCAACCATCGCACTGCCGGTGCTCATGGCGGCCTGGGCCATCCTGCCGTCGCTCATCCTGTCGAAGACCAAAGCCGATCATCGACTCGCCGTGGTCGATCTCACCGGAACCCTGGCATCGAGACTTTCCGATGAGCTGGCCGGAATCGCCGAGCGCACCGGAGACCGGGTCTTCTTCGACCTCGAGCTGGTCGAAGCCTCGACACCTCACGAGGAGCTTCGGGACGACCTGGACCGGCGAGCGCTCGCTCAGGAGATCGACGCCTGGCTCTGGATCGAAGCCGACGCACTCGAGGACGGCCTGGTCGAGTATCACGCCGAGAGCCTCTCGAACTTCATCACTCAGAGCGCGCTCGAGCGCGCTCTTTCACGCGTGGCCCGCCGCGAACGGTTCGCCCGAGCGGGCTTCGACGCAACGGCCATCGAAGAGCTGAGCGGCTCGATCGACCTCGAGACCGTCAAAGTGGCGGCCGATGGAAGCCGGGAAGGTGGCGGCTTCGCGGGATTCGCACTTGCGGTCGGTCTGTTCATCATCCTCTATACGACCACTCTCATCTATGGCCAGCAGGTGATGCTCGGAGTGTTGGACGAGAAGAGCTCCCGGGTGGTCGAAGTCCTGGTGTCCTCGGTCAAACCGATCGAGCTCCTCGGGGGCAAGCTCATCGGCATCGGCTTGATCGGCTTGACCCAACTCTCGATCTGGCTGCTGACCGCGATCTTGCTGACCGCACCGGGTCTGCTGGTCGCGGGCTCTTTGCTGCCGGAGGGGGTGAACCTGCCCACCATTACCGTAGCCATCGGCGTCAACTTCATCCTGCTGTTCTTGCTCGGCTATTTCCTTTACTCGTCGTTCTACGCCATGGTCGGCTCGGCCTTCAACAACCCGCAGGAAGCCCAGCAGCTGGCGAGCCTCGCCGTCGTGTTTATCGTGTTGCCCTGGATCTTCTTCATGCCGATCCTGAACGATCCGGACTCGACTCTAGCGGTGGTGACCTCATTGATCCCGCCGTTTACGCCGTCGTTGATGATGCTTCGAATCGCCACTAAGATGCCACCGCTGTGGCAGATTCTGCTCGGCTACGCGCTGACCGTGGCCGCCTGTTTCGGCATGATGTGGCTCTCGGCTCGCGTCTACCGGGTCGGCATTCTCATGTACGGCAAGAAGCCCACCTTTCGCGAGCTCTGGCGCTGGATCCGCTACGCGTAATCGGGGTCGGGAGGGGACACGAAGGAATCGTGTCCCCGATGTACAATCACGCGACTTCACAAGAAGGAGGCCTCAGTGCAATTTGTCAGCTTTCTCGGCCTTGCCGTGCTCTTGGGGATCGCATGGGCCATCTCCGAGCATCGGAGCAAGGTCAAACTGCGCACCGTAGCCTGGGGCCTGGGTCTCCAGTTTCTGTTCGCGGTCATCATCCTGCGCGACGACTACTGGAGTTTCGTGGGCATGGCGGTGCTGGGCACCGTGATCGGCGTCTATCTGTTGAGCCGCAAGGCCGAAGGCGGCCATTGGGGCCAGGTTGCCGGCTCGTTGGTGCTCGTGGCCACGATCGCGGCCATACTGGCTCGTTTCGTGCCGGCCGCCATGGGTTGGCTGCTGCTGGCGACAGTCGCCTTCCTGCTCGTCAATGCGCGCTGGAGCTTGGTTCCGAAGGCACAGACTCTGGCATCCACCTTTTTCGTAGCCGCCGGTGTCGGCTACCTGGTATCGCGGGGCCTGAACGGGGAGACGATCTTCTCGTCCTTGAGCGGCTCGGTCGCGGGTTTTCTGAACCTGTCGGACTATGGCGCCCGCTTTCTGTTCGGCAACCTGGCCGATCCCGCCTACTACGGCGTCGATGGAGGTTGGAAGGGCTTCGGCTTCCTGTTCGGCTTCAAGGTCCTGCCGACGATCATCTTCTTCGGTGGCTTCATGGCGGTGCTCTATTACCTGGGCATCGTGCAAAAGGTTGTCGAGGCGATGGCGCACTTCATGCGCTGGACCCTGGGAACCAGCGGCGCCGAAACCCTGTCCTGCTCGGCCAACATCTTTGTCGGCCAGACCGAAGCACCGCTTTTGATCCGTCCCTTCCTAGAGGCAATGACCAAGTCCGAGCTACTGACCATCATGGTCGGCGGATTCGCCACGATTGCCGGCGGTGTGCTCGCCGGCTATATCGCTTTTGGGGTGCCGGCCGGTCACTTGATCGCCGCTAGCGTCATGTCTGCCCCGGCTGCCCTGGTCGTCGGCAAGATCATCTATCCTGAAACCGAACACTCGCAGACGGCAGGCGACGTCAGTATGCCGGAGATCGACAGCGGCAGCAATCTCATTGAGGCCGCTTCGAGCGGAATCAGCGACGGTCTCAAGCTGGCGGTCAACGTCGGCGCCATGCTTCTCGGTTTCATCGCGTTGATCGCGGTCGTCGACGTGGTTCTCAACTGGATGGACTCACTCATCGACGGCCGGCTTCTGCACGGGGCGCTCGTCACTTACTCGAGCGGCGGCCTGTCGCCGGTGACCCAGGAGTTTGCGGGCTACTTCCCCGGCTCGCTGCAGACGCTCTTCGGCACGCTGCTCCGTCCGCTCGCCTGGGTCATGGGTGTGCCGTGGGCCGACGCCGATCAGGTCGGCAACCTGCTGGGCATCAAGCTCTCGCTCAACGAGTTCGTCGCCTATGGCCAACTCGGCAACTACATCACCGAGGAGGCCATCTCCGAGCGCGCCAAGATCATCTCGACCTACGCGCTCTGCGGCTTCGCCAATTTCTCCTCGATCGGTATCCAGATCGGTGGCATCTCAGCCATCGCGCCCAGCCGCCGGTCGGACCTGGCGCGAGTCGGTCTCAAAGCGATGATCGGCGGCGCGATCGCCTCCTGGATCACCGCCACCCTGGCCGGGATCCTGATCCCCTGAGGAAAAAGGGGACACAATACGTAATTCGAGCAACCCTTCCGAGTGGGGCACTTATCCGAGAACTCGAATTACGTATTGTGTCCCCTTCTTCCTCCCTTTCTGCGCCGAAAGAGCCGAGCGCGCGGAGAGTCCGCGGGCGCCGCGCTGTCGGCTCTTCGCTTCACCTTGGTTCGCCCTCGTCTGAGCACCCGACTCAAGTGGCGGAAAAGCGCCGTGCCGACTCCGCTGTCTTCCGACACGGAGAGAGCTCGCCAGCGACCCGGTGACGGCACCACAAGCCGGGCGGCGTAGCGGGCGCGAGCCCACCAGCTCGAGTGCACCCTGGCGCCGGCTAGAAAGGCGCGATCGTCCCTTAGATCCAGCAAGCCCGCCTCGATTCCACTGAAGATCTCAGGCTCGACCTTCCGGCCTCGAGCCCCTGGATCGATCTCGAAGAGCTCGCTCGTAATCGCCACGGCCTCAGAGTACTCGGGCTCGAGGTCCGAAAGACGAAGCAGTCGGCGGACTTCCGGCTGCCTCGGGGCGGCGTCTGCACACGCCAGCGCGAAGTCCAGCCAATGCCGAAGATCCGCCCGGTAATCGTGGTTGAGCAAATGAGCCAACTGAAGCACGACCTCGGCCGGCAGAGACGGCGCCAGAAAAGAAACTCCGTCCACCTCCAGGACCTCTGCCCCGTTGATCACCTGCTCCAGGAACTTACGGCGCTCGGCTACTGCCTCGTAGAGATCAAAATGAAGCTCCAAGCCCGCTCCGAGCTCGGGATGCTGAAAGGCGAGATGATAGGTCGCGTTTTCACCTACGGCTCGAAACCCCAGGTCCAAGGCGATCTCGGCAAGCACGGCAAGATCGACCTGGCGGCAGAGCAGATCCAGATCCACCATCACCCGAAGACCGGGGTCTCGCAGGCGGCGTGCGATCGAAACCGGCCCCTTGAGGACGATGACGTTCGCTCCGTTCTCCTCGGCGGCCGCGAGCAGCGCGGCCAGAGTCTCGAACAGCGCGTGATTGAAGATCTGATTGCGATAGTACTGGCCTTCCCAGATATCTCGGGTTTCGCGCGGCACCGACACCTCGCCCCGTTCGACGAGGTCGAACAGCAGCGGCTCGAGATTGTGGCGACCGGCGGCGCGCTGAATGGCCGGCCAGTCCGCGGGCTCGGAGAGCGCGAGGGGGGCGTGCCCGAGCCGCTGTCCCACGGCCGCGCCGTTCAGGCCGGTGATGTCCTGCGGCCCTCCGTTCTGTAGCGGTCGACCCCCGTGTCGACCGTCTTGGTCGCCAGAGCCCGTATCGGTTGGCCCGAACCACGTGGCCACCGCTGTCCTCAGCCATAGAACCGCATCGGCTTCGAGCGTCATGTCGACGATACCCCGCGGTCGGTCGAAACCGGGGAAGCCTCGCTTCTCACGAGTAAAGCGCTTCGATCTCGCGCTCGTACTTCGACTGAACCACGCGCCGCTTGAGCTTCATGGTCGGCGTCAGCTCCCCACCCTCGATCGTGAATTGCTCGGGCAGCAGCCGGATGCGTTTGATCTGCTGCACCCGAGACAGCGTGGCGTTGACGGATCTGTCCACCTGCTCTTCGATCCAGCGCGTGAAGAGCGCGCACTGGGCCGCCGCGGCAATGTCGCGAGCCGGACTTCCCGCGGCCCTGGCTGCCGGGGGCAGCCGCTCGGGATCCAAAGTCACCAGCGCGGTCAGGTAGTTGCGGCTGTCACCAATGACCGCCGCGGCCGCCACGCCGGGAATCGACTTGAACTGAGCCTCGATCGGGGCAGGCGCGATGTTCTTACCACCCGAGGTAATGATGAGCTCCTTCTTGCGGTCGGTGACTTTGACGAAACCGTCTTCGTCGATGTCACCGATGTCACCCGAGTGAATCCAGCCGTCCTCATCAAGCGTCGCCCGGGTGGCCTCATCGTCCTTGTAATAGCCAAGAAACACATGCGGCCCGCGCATCAGGATCTCGCCGTCGTCGGCGATCTTGACCTCGACTCCCGGAAATGCGAATCCCGCGCGGCCGGTGCGCAGCTTGTCGGGTCTCGAGAGGGTCCCCGGTCCGGTCACCTCGCTCATGCCGTAGACCTCGAGGATCGGGATCCCGAGCGAAAGAAAGAACTCGAGCGTGTCGAGCGTGATCGGCGCCGCCGAGCAAGCGCAGATCCGGGCTCGATCGAAGCCCAGTTTCTCGCGCACCTTGGAAAAGACGAGCTTCTCCGCCAGTCCATAGAATGCCGGCAGCTTGTCGCCGCGCTGCGCGGCGTAGCCGCCTTCGAGGCCTTTCCTTCGAGCCCAGGCCGCGATCCTCTTCTTCAGGCCCTTCGAATCGGCGCCGGCCGCCATGATCGCCGCCTGGAACTTCTCCCAGACCCGCGGCACGGCGAAGAAGACATGGGGGCGAACCTCACGCAGATTCTCGGGAAGCTTCTCCAGGCTCTCGGCGAACCAGGTGCAGGCCCCTACCTGCATCGGCCCGTGCAAAGAGATCATCTGCTCGGCGATGTGGCTGAGCGGCAAATAGCTGATGAACTGATCTTCAGCTTTCAAGAAGAGCGCCTCGACCACCGCCTGGGCGGTCCAGATCATGTTGTGGTGAGACAGCATCACCGCTTTGGGCGGCCCGGTCGTTCCCGAGGTGTAGATCAATGTGGCGAGATCGTCGGGTTGCTGAGCGGCGATACGAACCTCGAGCCGCGCCTCGGGCACGGACTCTCCCAAGGCCAGGAGCTGGTCCCAGCTCAGCACTCCCTCGATATCGGCCTCGCCTTCCATCAATACGATGCCGCGGAGCCCGGGCAGGCGATCGCGGATCGCCAAGAACTTCTCGAGCTGCTGGGCGTTTTCGACCACGGCCAC
>JAAENP010000032.1 GCA_024224155.1 bacterium | reverse complement strand
CCGGACCGCCGGGCTGATCCTGCTGATCACCCTGGCCCTTTGCGTCGCCGTCCTGGAGGTCCTCGGACAGACCCGGCTCGGCGATATCCAACCGCTGATCTACTTCCGGGCCCTGACCCACATCGTCAAGGTCGACGTCGATCACCGCAACACGCCCGGTCTCAACCCCGGCATCAACTCGGACGGCATCCGCTCGCTGCGGGAGGCACCGGGTGTGAAGAGGAGCGACTTCAACATCGTCTTCCTCGGCGACTCCTTCGTCTACGGCAAGGGCCTCAACTACTACAAGACCGTTCCCTATCAGCTGGAAGAGCTCTTGCGAGCCGAGTCGGGACCGGCAATCAGCGTGTTCAATTTCGGCTGGATCTCCTCCTCCCCGGTGCTCAGCCGGCGCCTGCTCGAGGATGTCGGCCACAAGTACCAACCCGATCTGGTCCTGCTCGGCCTCGATATGACCGATTTCCGCGACGACCTGCTCTATTCGAACATCCTCAACGGCAAGAAAATGTTCAGGCTCAAGAAGTTCTTCCCCGCCAGCCTGGTCGCGCTCGATCTCTTCCTGGAGAAGAGCCGCGTGCTCTCGCCGGTCCGAAAGGCCCTGTTCGGCGTTCCGGCCGAGCGCTTCTTCCCGACCAATCAACCGCTGGCCGAGTCCCGGCCTTACCTCGAGACCACGCTGGAAGCACTCGAGGGCATTCGCGACTACTCGGTCGATGAGCTCGACGCGGACTTCGCGCTCGTTCTCTTCCCGCGCAACTATCAATACTCCGAGGTCGAAAGCCCCAATAGCTGGGAAAGGGAGCTCTACGAGCCTCTCGGTCCATACGTCCTGGAGCCGTTTCGCCTCTTCTCGGAATCGGCCGACGAGCTGCCGTACCCGGTCCTGTCGCTGCTCGAGGCTTTTCGAGCCACCGAGGTGCACCCGCACTGCTTCCACGACGACCCCCACTGGAACGTGGCCGGAGCCGCGCTCGCCGCTCGGGCGATCGGCGAGCAAATCCGGCAAGCCGGCCTCTTGAGCCCCGGCGATGGAAGCCTCTGAGCTCACCGGTGTGGGCGCGGTGGATCAAGAAGACGGTGCATCCGGCCGCGCCGGATCGCCACCGCCCGAAACCAGGAGGATGACCGGGTTCACCGAATAGAAGTCGAGTCGGGTCACTCCGGATAACTGAAACACCGGCTCCCCGGTGCGGTGGACGGAGCGGTCCGCTTCCCCGCCGATGCGCTCGACGATTCGCTCTTCCGGCAGCTCGCGTTTGAGGCGATCCAGCGCCGCGGCCAGCTGCACTCGCCCTTTGGTCGAGTAACTCTCCGCGAAATCGACGCTTTCCGGCATGACGAAGAGCGTGCGCGGAGCCCTGGGCATGAGACTGCGGAACTTGGTAGTGGAAACCAGCTCGTAGGGCAGCTCGAGCTTCTTCAGATCCAATGGATGGACCCCCAGCTCGACGGCAACCACCGCCCTTTCGAAACCGTCGACCTTGGCCCGATTGATTTTGAGCACCGCTTCCGATCGGGTCTCGATCTGCCGGCTCAGTGTAACGGCTGCCGAAATCGACTGCCAGGCGGGAAGAGCCAACGCGACGACGGCGAGCGCGACTGCCAACCAGCGCATGGGCCAGCGCATGAGCCAACGAGATCGCCACCGTCCACCATCGCCATCCTGGCAAAGCCGATGAAGAAACACGATGCCGAAGCCGAGCAGGATCGCAAAGTAGGGATAGAGCACCAGGAAGTTCCGGTGCGAGTCGACCCGCATCTGAATCATGAACAGAAAGTAGGCCGCCGGCGCGACGAGCGCCCAGAGGACCGCCTTCCGCTTCCAGATCGGCGCCAGGCCCGCGAGCGCCAGAAGGCACCCCGGACCCGCCTTGCGCCAGAGCTCGGCGGCCTGGAACCGGATCTGCTGCCAGCCCGGCTCGATGGTCAGCGGTCCGTGGCCGTCGACCCGATAGTGCCGCACCTCGGCGCCCGCCCCACTGAGGAAGGCCGGCAGGTCCAGCAGCGCATACGGCATCGCCAACAGGAACACGACGCCCGGCAGGAGCAGGAGCAGGGCGCTCTGCCACGGGCTCGTGCGGGGACGCTTCCCGAACGCCGACCACGCCAGTAGCGCCAGCGGCAAGACCATCATCGTCGCCACGTTGTACTTGGTCGCACAGGCCAGACCCGCGAACACGAACGCCATCGCCAGGTCGGACAACCGCTCGCGCTTGACGAACAGCACCGAGCACAGCACGACGTTCAAGGTCAGGAACGTCACCGCGTCATCCGGCGTGATACGGGCCGAGTGCATGATGTGAAACGGCACCACGGCGAGCCACAGCGCGGCGAGGTGGCCCTGCACCGGACCCGCCAGGGCGCTGCCCAGGAAGTAGACGGAGAGCACCGTGGCCACCCCGAAGAGAACGGAAACGAGTCGATTCCAGTGATAGAAGCTCGGATGGGAAACCATCCATCGCTTCTTGCCGTCCAAAGAGAACTCGATCTCGTTCAGGCTCGACAGGTGGGACTCGGCATCGGCCGGCTTGCCCATCAAGCGGAAGTAGTTGAGCACGTCGACGCCCAGGTTGAGGTAGATCGGCAGCGTCCCGTAGTTGAAGAAATGCGGGTTGAGGTCCCCGCTCGTCATCATCCTGAGAGCTGTGCTGGCGGACTCGGGCTCGTTCCAATGATGGAGATAGGGGAGACCAGCGCCGGCAAAGGGCGCGCGCAGCAGGAAGGCGAGCAGAAGAACCGAAGCCAGGGCCAGGACCCGCCAGGTGCGGCCACCGGACTGTTCACCCTCCCGGTCTCGATTCGGGTCGGCGCCTCCCTTCAGTGGCTCGGCGCCCTCAACGACCGACTCACTCGGGAGCATCGCCAGAATATAGCACCGCGCTAGTTGTTCTCTTGCGCCGACAGAACCCAGTGCCAGGCCTCGAACAGAGCGGCCGCCAGCACGCACGGCAGAAACGCCATGCTCGGAAACACGTACCGGTCGTAGGGGACGCTGACCAGCACGGTCAGCAGCAGTTTGCCGAGGAAATAGGCCACGACCACGATCGAGATGCCGTGCAACCGCAGAACACGATCGATGGTGGAAGCCGAGTCATTGCCGCCGACTCGGCGGGCTCTGATCAGCAGCGCCGGAACCGACAGTACGAGCAGCGTCATCAACTGCACGAACGACATGCACTGGGGGAGCATGGCGAGCCCGGTCCACAGGCCGTCGTAGACCCACTTGCAGTAGAGGATGGGTCGTCGAAGGATAATCGCGCGGGAGAGCTCCTTGAACGCCCGATTGATGGTGAACACGGCGTCACCGCTCACCGGGGGTACATCGACGCCCTTGAATCGAGTCGTCTCCGCGTCCGTCAAGAGCTCACGCGCGATCGGCTCGGCCACGCGCCAGACGTTCGGGCTGTACTGCGGGTGCCAGTTCCTCGTCCAGGCCGCGGCTTTGTAGCGCTGATACTTCAACGCTCTGCGGCCTCTCAGGATCGCCGCCGCAAGCTCTTGCTGCTCTGGGGGCAGATCTCGAACCAGCTCGTCGTCGAGGAACGACGCCGCGACCCCGACGAGGTTATAGCCGCCGAAAGGAACCACGCCGAATTGCCCCACCAGGCCCCACCTCAGGGTCATGAAGAGGAGCAGCGGCACGACGGTGACGGCGATCAGGCCGGCGCCCACCCGCAGCAACCGCTTCGTGTCGAACGTGCGGCGACACAGGAGCAGAACGACTCCTCCGAGCGGCACCAGCACCACCAGGAAGAGATTGTCGGGGCGCACTTGATACGAGCAAAACGTCACCACCGTGAGGAGTATCCAGAGGATGGGGCTGGTCGGCCGCCTGGCGAGCATGATCAGGAGCGCCGTGACGGCGATGGCAACGGCCGGTCCCAGGAAATCCGGCTGAATGAACTTGATGAACGCCAGGTTGCACGGATACGCCAGAGGCAGCGACCACGCGAAGGCCCGCCATGGCGAACCGGTGTACCCGCGCACCGACCACCAGAACAGCACCACCACGGCGAGGTAGATCGCCAGATGGACGGTCGGCGCGGCCTGGTAGTCCGGAGAGACCGAGCGCAAGAGCTTCAGGAAGAGGGGATAGCCGATCGTCCGAACCGAGGACAGCAGCTCGGACAGTGAGTCCGACCTCGAAAGGAGATCGTAGGAGAGCGTGTCGGGAGAGGGAACCGCGACCAGAAACCCGGTCTTGATCAGGTTGCGCCAGACCGTCCAGAACAGCAGAACGAGCCAGAGGAGGGGATGCCTCAGCGGGCTCAGAATTGCATTTCGCACTGGGGATTCGCCTAAAGAAAAGGCGCGTGGATCATAGCGGGTTGCTAGACTTCGAGTCGAGAGACGAGCGCCCTGGATGTCACCCACGCCGACAGAAGTCCCCGTGGCCGCGGATCGCACGATTCGCGATTTCGGAGACCAATGGAGCCGCTACTCGGACAACGACGGCTACTACGCCTCGGTCGAGCTGCTCCAGGATCTCTTCGGCCCCTTGCTGCCCATCGAGGAGGTGGCGGGAGCGCGAACGGCAGACATCGGCGCCGGAACCGGGCGCAACACCCTCATGCTGCTCAACGCGGGTGCCGCCCACGTCCTGGCCGTGGAGCCTTCGGTCGGGGTCGAGGCGCTGCGGAAGAATCTAGCCGAGCGCTCGGATCGGGTCGAGATCCTCCACGCGCGTGGCGACGAGCTGCCCGCAGGCACCGATCTCGATCTGGTGATCTCGATCGGTGTCATCCAGTTCATCGAGGAACCGGACGCGGTTCTGAAGGCATGCCTCGAGGCGCTCAAGCCCGGCGGCAAACTGCTGATCTGGGTCTACAGTCGGGAAGGCAACGAGACCTACATCTTCTTTGCCAGCTTGCTGCGAGCGATCACCAAGCGTCTGCCGCACTTCGCCCTGGCGGGCTTGTGCAGCCTTCTGAATCTCGGCCTTGACCTCTACATCCGGCTCTGCCGAGTGCTACCGCTACCCATGCGCTCCTACGTGCTCGAGGTCGCCACCAACTTCTCTCGGGACAAACGCAAGCTGGTGATCTACGACCAGCTCAATCCCTCGTACGTCAAGTGGTACACCGAGGCCGAGGTCAAGGACCTCGCCCGGCGCGGCGGCTTCGCCAACGTCCGAGTCCATCACCGCCACGGCTATAGCTGGACGTTGCTGGCCGAGAAGCCCTCGTCAGGCTAGCTCGCGGCCGGCCGGCGAAACACGAACAGATGGTTGAGGCCGAGCTGAAAGGTTCGAGAGGTCTCGAGCACGAAGCCGCGATCCGCGAAGAGCCCGGGTACCTGGGCCGGCTCGAACCCGTAGTGCTCCTCGAGCGACATCCCGTGGATCAGCCGCAGGCCTCGGAGCACGGCCAGAATCCGGTCGACGAACGGAGCGGGCACCGTGATGACGACCACTCCACCGGGCTCGAGTCGTTGATGGAGCGCGTCGACCAGTGCCTTCTGCTGATCGGTCGGGACGTGCTCCAAAACCGCCAGCATCGTAATCACGTCGAACGACCCGGCGTCCGCCGCCAAAGCATCCGGGAAGTTGCCGGGTAAGAGTCGGTAGTTCGCTGCGTCGACCGGCTCCTCGAGCAGGGGATCGACTCCCACGCCCAGACCCACGCGATCGGACAGTTGGCGGAAGAGCTCCCCCTCGTGACAGCCGATGTCCAAGACGCGCGCGTCTTGCGGTATGAACCGGCGCACTTTCGAGATGCGCCATTGCTGCAGCCAACGATCGACTCGGGTCATCCGAAGCCGCCGCCGCGACGCTTCAGCCCGAGAACACTCATGAAGAAGCTCGCCAGAACGGTCTGCAGGCCGAGAGCGAGGGCCACGACCGACGGAATGATCAACCGCTGCACCCGGCTCGCATCGAGCACGCCAAACGACTGAGCTCTCCAGTCCCCGACCGCGAGGATCGAACCGACCAGACCCAGAATCGTGAGCACGATTCCAATACCGACGCCGACCTCCAGGCTCACGTGACGAAACAGTCGGGTCAGGCGCGGGTCATCCGGAAGCAGACCGACACCAATCGCGTAGGTCTTGGTGAAGACCGCGAAGATGACCGACTGGTAGCCGACCAGGATCGCGGCTCCGGCGTAGAGCAGCGTGTTGACATCCAGTGTGATGCCGCCGATCACCCGCGGTCCCGGCAGAATCAGGGCTCCCAGACCCAGGCCGACAAGTATCAGAGCCAGCCCCGGGTACAGAAAGAGCCAGCGCGGACTGTAGAGCAACAGAAACCGGAGATGGCGCCAGCCGTCCCGCCAACTCCTCAGGTGCGGCGCTCTGGTCCGGCCGTCCGGAGAGAGGGTCGTCGGAACCTCGGCGATGCGCAGGCCAAGCAGGGTCGCCTTGACCACCATCTCCGAAGCGAACTCCATGCCGGTCGTGCGCAGGTCGAGCCCTTCGATCGCCTGCTTGTTGAACCCCCTCAAGCCACAGTGAAAATCACCGATCGGGCTGGAGAAGAACAGGCGTCCGATGCCCGACAGTACCGGGTTGCCCAGATAGCGATGCAGAGGAGGCATGGCTCCCGGCGCGACCCCGCCTTTGAAGCGGTTTCCCATGACCAGGTCGAAGCCCTCGCGCAGCTTGTCCAGATAGGGCGCCAGGCTCAGGAAGTCGTAGCTGTCATCGGCGTCGCCCATGATCACGTAGCGGCCGCGAGCCGCCGCTATGCCGCCGAGCAGCGCGCTGCCGTAGCCGCGCTGCTCGATCGAGACCACCCGCGCTCCCGCGCTCCTGGCGATCTCCTGAGATCCATCGTCGCTGCCGTTGTCGGCAATGACGACCTCGCCCCGGACGTCGTGCTCGGAAAAGAAGGACAGCGCCTTCCGAATACAGGTCTCGAGCGTCTCGGCCTCGTTGAGGCATGGCATGACCACCGAAAGCTCGCAGGCATCGGTGTCCGGAGCGCTCGAGCCGGCAACCGCGTTGGCGTCTTGGTTCATAGGACCGGTCCGACGGAATGGCGAGTATAACGGCTGTCTCTCGGGTTCCGCCCTGCCTTCGGCGCAGCGCTACGGCACCGAATGGACCGCCCTCTTACACCCAAAGCGCCAGGACGGCGGTGATCGCCAGACCGCTGACCGCGGAGACCCATTTCGCCCAACGGCTGCCCGGCTGAAGGAACTCGTCCTGGAGCATGTCGATCGACGCGATGTAGAGAAACGTGCCCGCCGCCAAAGCCGAAACCGTGGCGTCGAAGTAGAGATCGGCGCCCTGCCGCAGCAGGCCGCTGCCGACCAGCCCCACCAGGATCCCGAGCGGAGTCATCAGGGCGAAGAGCATCAGATAGCGCCGGGACCGCTTCTTCTCGGTACCGCGTCGCGCCAGGGTGATGCCGAGCGCCAGGCCCGCGGTCGCCTTGTGGGCCAGGATCGCCAGAGCGATCATCAGAGTGGACGCCATCAGCCGTTGGGCGCCGAGCGCGAGCCCCGCGACCACCGAATGGGCCGACAGGGCCACCACCAGAGCGATCGGAGACGTGTCGCGAGCCGCCTGCCCGGGCTCGTGATGGTGATGACCGTCATGTTCGAGTGGGTCGCCGGTGTGAGCATGGATCATGGCGTGGGCTTCGTCGGGCAAAAGCACGTGCTCGAACAGCAAGATCAGGCAGAACGCCGCGGCTGCCAGAACGAACGCCACCGGGTAGTCCCATCCCAGGTCGCGCCACAGCCCCGAGGCTTCGCCCAGCGTGTGAATGAGGCCGGTCCCGAGAAACACGCCGGCGGCGAAGGCATTACCCCAGGAGAGAACGCGGCTGTCTCGACTCTCCGACGTTCGTCCGAGAACCACCGCTCCGCCGAGCCAGCCGACGAGGAGCACGGCGGCTGCCAGAACCAGCTTGGTCGCCACGAGATCCATGCGGGCAAGCTAGCAGGGGCGTCCTGGACGGTCAACGCGCCGGCGGCCGCATAGTCCGTATATCATCCGCTGAGCGCCCATTCAGATGGCGGCGTTTGTCGAACCGGGGCGAGAGCCTCGACCAGGAGAGAACCATGGAAAAGATCCTCGGCAAGTATCGAGAACAGACCTACGCCTTGATGAGAATCGTGGTGGGTTTTCTCTTTCTGTGCCACGGTGCCCAGAAGATCCTCGGCCTCCTCGGCGGCGTCGACGGCGAGGGCGCGACCGCGCCGCTTTTCTTCCAATACGGACTTGCCGGCATCATCGAGCTGGTCGGTGGGCTCGCGATCGCGCTCGGCATCTTCACCGGCTGGGCCGCGTTTCTCTCCAGCGGCCTCGTGGCCGTCGGCTATTTCATGGCTCACCAGCCGCAAGGCGCCTTGCCGATTCAGAGCCGCGGCGAGCTCGCGGCGGTCTACGCGTTTCTTTTTCTTTTCATCGTGGCCCGCGGCTCCGGCATCTGGAGCGTCGGCGGCAAGCTCAGCAAACCCTAGAGGAAACGGAACCACGGTCAACCGGTCCGACTACGGGCTGAGCTGGAACGACACCTGGGCCGGCAAAGCGCTGGTCGGCGAGAAGGTGGATATCACCCTGGCCATCGCCCTGGTCGAGGCCTCCGGCTGATCCCGCCGACCGGCGTACAGAACCCACCGGCGGCAAGCCACCGAGGTTTCAGACCCCGATCCCCAAAAGCTCGGCGGTTTTTCCCCGAATCGCGGCTAGGATAACGGGCTATGGCACAACTGGACCTACCCTCAGTAGAGCGGAAGATCCTCGCGTTCTGGAAGCGGGAGCGATGCTTCGAGAAGCTGGTCGAAAAGAACCGGGGCAAGCCGCGCTGGTCGTTCCTCGACGGGCCGATTACGGCCAACAACCCGATGGGAGTGCACCACGCCTGGGGCCGTACCTACAAGGACGTCTTTCAACGCTACCAGGCGATGAACAATCGCGAGCTGCGCTACCAGAACGGCTTCGACTGCCAGGGCCTGTGGGTGGAGGTGGAGGTCGAAAAGGAGCTCGGCTTCGAGTCCAAACGGGAGATCGAGTCCTACGGTGTCGGCAAATTCGTCGACAAATGCAAAGAGCGAGTGCAGAAGTACGCCGGCATCCAAACCGAGCAATCCATCCGTCTGGGTTACTGGATGGACTGGGACAACTCGTACTACACGATGTCGGACGAGAACAACTACACCATCTGGGAGTTTCTCAAGAAGTGCCACGAGCGCGGCTTCGTCTACCACGGCCTCGACTCGATGCCCTGGTGCCCGCGCTGCGGTACCGGTCTGTCGCAGCACGAGATCCACGGCGAGGACCGTCCGCTGGCGGTCCATGACTCGCCCACCGTGCGGCTGCCGATCATCGGTCGCGAAGGCGAGTACCTGCTGATCTGGACGACGACCCCGTGGACCCTGACCTCGAACGTGGCCTGCGCCGTTCACCCGGATCTCACCTACGCCAAGGTGAGCCAGAACGGCGACATCTACTACCTGATCGAAGAGCGGGTCGAGCCGGTGATGGCGCCCAACGGCTCCTTCGAGATCCTCGAGCGATTCACCGGTGAACGGCTTCTCGACTTCGAGTATGACGGACCGTTCGACGATCTCCCGGCTCAGGCCGGCGTCGGCCACCGGGTGATTCCCTGGAAGGAGGTCAGCGCCGAGGAGGGCACCGGCATCGTCCACATCGCACCCGGCTGCGGCAAGGAAGACTACGAGCTGGGACGCGAGCACGACCTGCCGGCGATCGGGCCGATCGACGAAGCCGGGATCATCCTCGAGGGCTTCGGGCGCTTCACCGGCCAGAATGCCGCCGAGCTCGCCGAGGCGGTCTTCGAGGACCTGCGGGCCAAAGGGATCCTCTACCGGGTCGAGACCTACGAGCATGCCTATCCGATCTGCTGGCGCTGCAAGACCCAGCTCCTGTTCCGGCTGGTGGACGAGTGGTACGTCTCGATGGACCGCTTGCGGGAAGAGATCAAGGAAGTCACCCGGCAGACCGACTGGATCCCGACGGTCGGCAGGCAACTCGAGATCGAGTGGCTGGACAACATGCACGACTGGATGATCTCGAAGAAGCGCTACTGGGGATTAGCGCTGCCGATCTACAAGTGCGAGGACTGCGACGTCTTCGAGGTCATCGGCAGCAAGGAAGAGCTCCGCGAGCGCGCGGTCGAGGGTTGGGACAGGTTCGACGGCCACAGCCCCCATCGCCCCTGGGTGGACGAGGTCAAGATCGCCTGTCCGTCCTGCGGCAAGCCGACGCCCAGAATCCCCGACGTCGGCAACCCTTGGCTCGACGCCGGCATCGTCCCCTACTCCACCATGCACTACAACACCGACCGCGAGTACTGGAAGGACTGGTTCCCGGCCGACTGGATCTCGGAGAGCTTCCCTGGGCAGTTCAGAAACTGGTTCTACGCCATTCTCGCCATGAGCACGGTCATGGAGAACCGGCCGCCCTTCAAGCTGATGTTCGGCTATCGGCTGATGAAGGACGAAGACGGCGAGGAGATGCACAAGTCGAAGGGCAACTCCATCGAGTTCAACGAGGCGGCCGAAAACGTCGGCGCCGACGCCATGCGCTGGCTCTTCTGCTCGCACAATCCCGAGTACGACCTGCGCTTCGGCTACCACAAGGTGCGCGACAGCTGGCGGGAGTTCCTGGTGCTGTGGAACGTCTACCAGTTCTATCTGACCTATTCGCGAATCGACGGCTTCGATCCGGCCGACAACGAGGTTCCCGTCGCCGAGCGCTCGGAGCTGGATCGTTGGATCCTCTCGCTGCTCTCGAAGCTGGTCGGCACCGCCCGTGACAGCTACTCGAGCTCGAGCGTTCACCTGTTCATGCGAGAGATCGTGGCCTTCATCGGCTCTCTGTCGCGCTGGTACCTGCGCCGCAGTCGCCGCCGCATCTGGAAGAGCGAGGACGATGCCGACAAGGCCGCCGCCTATCGCACGCTCTGGGAATGCCTGACGACCGCAACCCGCCTCCTGGCGCCGGTGGTGCCGTTCATCAGTGAAGAGATGTATCAAGAGCTGGTGCGCGCCCAGGACGCCGACGCGCCGGTGAGCGTCCACCTCAACGATTTCCCGCGTCGCGAGGAGTTCGCGGCCGACGAGGATCTGGTGGCGGGGATGGATCTCGCCCGGGCAACGGTCGAGCTGGGGCACGCGGCGCGCAACAACGCCGGGGTGAAGGTGCGCCAACCCCTGGCCGAGCTACGCGTCGTCTCGCCCAGCCGGAAGCTCGCCGCCAAGCTCGAGCCGTTCACCGCCCTGATTCTCGACGAGCTCAACCTCAAGCGAATCGAGTTCACCGACTCCGCGACTATCGGAGACGGGCTCTTCACCCGCACCGCCCATCTCGACGGCAAGGTCGCCGGGCCGAAGTACAAGCGGCTCGTCCAACCGGTCAGGGCCGCCCTGGCCGCCGCCGCTGTCTCCGATGGCGCCGAGGTCGAAAGGCTGCAGCGCGCCGGCGAGCCGATCCCGCTCGAGGTCGAAGGGCAGACGATCGAGGTCGACGCCGAGGAAGTAACGGTCGAGAAGGTCGCGGCCAACGGCTGGGCCATAGCCGAGGACCGCGGCATGCTCGTCGCCCTCGCCACCGACATCACCGAGGAGCTCCGGAGGGAGGGACGCGTGCGCGACCTGGTGCGCAAGATTCAGAACCTGCGCAAGGAGGTCGGCCTCGACGTCGCCGACCGCATCCATCTCCGCTACCAGGCCTCGGACGCGCTCGCCGCCGACATCGAGTCCTTCGCCGGCTACGTCAGCACCGAGATCCTCGCCCTCGAGCTCGAGCGCGCTGAGACCCTCGCGGACTCCGCCCATACCGTCAAGCTCGGCGAGGAGACGCTCGAGGTCAGGATCGAGAAGGCCGAAACTTAGTCTCGCCTTTGTAACAAACCACACAGACTTAGCCGGCAGCCTCTCTTACAGTCGACAGAACGAGGAGCTCTATCGCGACCTGTGGCGAACGATCTCGAAGGGTGAGACCTGGCACGGCAGGATCACAACCGGCACAAGTCGGGCAAGCTCTATACGGCCGAGCAGACGATCACGCCGATCCGCAACGGCGACGGTGCCGTTACCCACTTCGTGGCGATTCACGAGGACATCACCGCCCAACTCGAGTCGGACGCGCGCATCGCTCATATGGCGACGCACGACTTCCTGACCGACCTGCCCAATCGATACGCTTTCGACAGCCGGCTCGAGATCGAGCTCACCCGGGCTCGCCGTCTGGGCTCGAAAGTCGCCGTGCATTGGGTGGACCTCGACAACTTCAAGGACGTCAACGACACGTTCGGCCACACCGCCGGCGACGAGCTCCTGGTGGCGGTCGGCCGGCGGCTCACCGAAACGCTCCGGGGCGTCGACTCGATCTGCCGCCTCGGGGGCGACGAGTTCGCGGCGGTGCAACCGGACATCACCAGCAGAAAGAGCGCCGAGCACCTCGCCGAGAGGTTGCTGCGAGCCTTCTCGGAGAGTTTCAGAGTCGGACCGCAAGAGATCTTCGCCAGCGCGAGCATCGGCATCTCGGTCAGCGACGGAGAAACCACCCCCAAGTCCGAGTTCATGAAACAGGCGGATCTGGCTCTCTATCGGGCCAAGAGCGAGGGCCGCAACACCTACCGGTTCTTCGAGGGTGAGATGGACACCGAGATCAAGCGCCGGATGGGTCTGGCCCAAGATCTCCACAGAGCGGTCGAGCGCGATGAGCTCTTTCTCGAGTACCAGCCCCAGATCGGACTCGACGACCGCCGCATCGTCGGTGTCGAAGCGCTGGTTCGCTGGCAGCACTCGAAGCTCGGCGTCATCACGCCGACCGAGTTCGTGCCCATCGCAGAGAGCGCCGGCTTGATCGAAGAGGTGGGAGATTGGGTTCTGCGAGCGGCCTGCCGGCAGGCAAAACGCTGGCAGGAGCGCGGCCTGCCGCCGCTGCCGGTAGCGGTCAATATCTCCGCGATTCAGCTCCGTGACCCGCGCTTCGTTCGCAAGGTATCGCAGATCCTCGACGACACCGGTCTCGAGGCGCGCTATCTCGAGCTCGAACTCACCGAGCGCGTGCTGATGGAGGGCAAAGCGTCTGTGGAACGGGCCCTCGAGACCTTGGACGACCTCGGCATCCGCATTTCTCTGGACGACTTCGGCAAGGGCTACGCCTCGCTCGACTATCTCCGGCGCTATCCGCTGAGCAAGGTGAAGATCGACCAGTCTTTCGTCCATGACATGGAGACCAACTTCAAGAACGCTACGATTGTCAGTGCGGTCATCGACCTGGCGACAAAGCTCGATCTGCAGGTCATTGCCGAGGGCGTCGAGCCCGCCGATCTGCTGCAGCGCCTGATCGATGAGGGCTGCGAAGAGGTCCAGGGCTTCTATTTCAGCCGTCCGGTCTCCGCCGAAAGCCTCGCGGAGCTGCTCACGATCGGTTCCGACCGCATCCGGGCCCACCCGGAGTCGGAAGGAACGCTCTAAACAAGATCCGAAGCCGCGAAGTACTTGCCTAACTTCCGCCGGTAGATGATCTGAGCAAGGCAGAACAGAAGGGCCGAAACGACGAGCTCCTTCCCCGAGCGGATCGCCCGCGACTATCCCAGCAGGCGCGCCTTGACCTTCTTCAGCGTCGTGAGAACGGCCTCCACCAAGACGTCGATCTCGGCCTCCCCCATCGGTGTCGACAGGGTTCCCGCGCCGGTATGGATCATCACGATGCCCCGGTCGTAGAGACCATCGACGAGCAGCTTGAGGGCCTCGGCTTCTCCCGGCGAGAGAAACGACGAGCGATAGTCGCGCGGTGGCTTCGAGCGCAGGTGCACCCGGAACATGGAGCCGGTGCCGGTAACGCTGGCCGGCGCTCCCGACGCCGCGATCGCCTGCTCGAGCCGGCTGCGAGCCAATCGCCCCAACCGATTGAGCCGGGCCACCGCCTCCCCATCGAAGAGCCGCATAGCCGCGAAGCCCGCGGCCATGGTCAGCGGGTTCGCGGAGAACGTCCCGGAGTGAGGCAGCCGCGGCGGCGCGTCGCCCTGGGACGAGAACACGGCCATCACCTCATCGCGCCCGGCCAACGCCCCCACCGGCAGGCCACCGCCGATGATCTTGCCCATGGCGGTCAGATCGGGTCTCGCCTTGTAGCGCGTCTGCATCCCGCCGACTTCGGTGCGGAAGGTGATGACCTCGTCGAAGACCAAAAGCGCGCCGTGTTCGCGAGTCCAAGAGCGCAACGCCTGAACGAAGGTCTCGTCGGCCGGCACCAGCCCGAGCCGGTGCGGCATCGGGTCCAGCAGCACGCAGGCGATTTCTTTGCGGTGCTCGTCCAGCGCTTCGATCGCCGCCTCGGCATCGTTGAAGGGCAGGACCACCACGTCCCGCAAGACCCCCTCGGGCGTGCCCGCGGCCAGGGGCACCGAGGCCGGGCGTCTGGGAAGCCCCCAGCTCTGCGGCACCGGCGCCTGGCTTACTTCGGCATAGTCGTAGGCGCCGTGATAGGTGCCCTCGGCCTTGGCGAGTCGAGCTCGGCCGGTGAGGGCGCGTGACGCCTTGAGCGCCGCCATCACCGCCTCGGTACCGGAGTTGACGAAACGGATCTTGTCGAAGCCGCCCGAGCGGCCGCAGAGATGGCGTGCATACTCGACCTCGACTTCCGTCGCCATGGTGAACGCCGTGCCGCGCTGCACCTGCTCGGTCACCGCCTCGACAATCGCCGGATGGGCATGTCCGTGGATCAGGGCAGCCATATTGTTGGCGAAATCGATGCGCTCGACTCCGTCGACATCGACGATCCGGCAACCCTTGCCCCGCTCCGCGTAGAACGGGTGCGGATCCCGCAGCAACGTGTTGCGGCTGACGCCGCCGGCCAGGAACTCCTGCGCCTGACGATAGAGCTCGGCACTGCGCTCGCTCATTGGGATCTCCCGGTGGAAGCGTGAAGTGACGCGCCGGTCTTCGCGCGCACTTCCTCCAGGCTCACGTCCGGAGCGAGCTCGAGGAGCTCGAGCCCCCGGGGCGTCACGTCGATGACCGCAAGATCGGTGAAGACGCGCGACACCACGCCGCGCCCGGTCAGCGGATAAGTGCACTTCTCGACAATCTTCGGCTCGCCCGTCTTGGTGACGTGCTGGGTGATGACGAAGATGGACTCGACGCCCGCGACCAGGTCCATGGCACCGCCGACCGCCGGGATGGCATCGGGAGCACCGGTCGACCAGTTCGCCAGATCGCCGCTCTCGGAAACCTGCATCGCTCCCAGCACGCAGACGTCGATGTGCCCCCCGCGGATCATGGCGAAGCTGTCCGCGTGATGGAAGAACGAGGCTCCGGGCACGGTCGTGACCGGCTTCTTGCCCGCGTTGATCAACTCCGGGTCTTCCGCGCCCGGCGCCGGCGGCGGCCCCATGCCCAGTAGGCCGTTCTCGGTGTGGTAGATGAATACCCGTCCCTCGGGAACGAACCGCGCCACCATCTCCGGAATGCCGATCCCCAGATTGACGTAGGAGCCGTCGGGGATGTCCTGCGCCGCCCGGGCCGCCATCTGCTCGCGGCTCCAGCCTCGTGCGTTGCCTTCGCCGCTGGTCATGGGTAGCGTCTTCCTTCGGCAATCAGCCGCGACTCGTGAAGCGGCTCGGCGACCTCGACGATCCGGTCGACGAAGATGCCCGGGGTGACGACGTGCTCGGGATCGATCTCGCCGGGCTCGACGACGCGCCGGGCCTGAACGATCGTCGTCTTCGCCGCCATCGCCATCAGCGGACTGAAGTTCCTCGCCGTCTTGTTGAAAGTGAGATTGCCCATGCGATCTGCGGTCTCGCATTTGATGAGCGCGAAATCCGCCTTCAACCAGCGCTCGAGGATGTACGGCCGGCCGTCGAACTCGCGCGCGTCCTTGCCCTTGGCGAGCGGCGTGCCCACCGCGGCCGGAGTGTAGAAGGCGGGGATTCCGGCGCCGCCGGCGCGAACGCGCTCGGCGAGGGTTCCCTGCGGCACCAGCTCGAGCTCGATCTTGCCCGCCCGGTAGAGCTCGGGAAAGAGCTTCGAATGGCTCGAGCGCGGATACGAGCAGATCATCTTTCGAACCTGGCCGTTGCCGATCAGCGCCGCCAGGCCGACCTCGCCGTTGCCGGTGTTGTTGTTGACGGCCGTCAGGTTGCCGGTGCCCTGATCGATCAAAGCGTGGATCAGCTCGATCGGGCTGCCGGCCTCGCCGAAGCCACCGATCATCACCACGGCGCCGTCGTCGATCAAAGACACGGCCTCGGCCGGTGAGCCGACGGTCTTGTCGATCATTCGCTCGCCAGATCGGCCAGGGTCGTGGCCAGTTCCTGTTCGATGTCCCTCAGTTCGGCTTCGAAAAAGAACTCGTTGGTGTCGTAGGGCTCGAGCAGCGCCACGTTGTTGGTGTGCTCGTCGTACTTGGCCAGAAAGACCTTGTCCAGCCACGCCATGTTGCGCCCCTCGGAGAACTTGAGCGCGAACACGGGCTCGCCTTGCACCTCGGCCACTCCCAGGATCGAGATCTTGCCCGCCGAGGTGCTCATCGAGATATGCCGCGACGGGCGGTTGATCGACGGCAGCGAACGGTAGATCTTGTCGAACACTTTGTGGACGTCGGCAAGCGGCGCGCTGAAGTAATGGTGCTCGCCGGTCGGGCGGGCGCAGTACATGGAGTGAAAACCGATCGACAGCATGCCCAGGATATTGGCGAGATCGATCCAGTTCTGCGCCGATCGGTCGATGTCGATGCCGCCGTCGCCGTCCGGAAACAGGCTGATGTGCTTCATGATCGGGCTTTGGCTGCGCAGGACGACGTGGTGGGCCTGGAGTCTCCGGATGGCCGCTATCGTCAGCGGATTGAGGACCTCTCGAGGCGTCGAGAAGTGGGACATCCAGGCCACCTGGATGCCATGCGAGTAGAGCCGATCGAACAGCTCGAGCATGGGGTCGTAGTCGGGACTCAATACGAGCTCGGGCTGATAGGTGAGTGCCCGGCTGCCCAGCCGGACCGTCTTGACGTGGATCAACGTCGGGTCCTCGATCAGCGGCGTGATGTAGCGCTCGAAACGCTCGGCGGTCAGGAAGCCTGCGTCGCCGCCGGTGATCAGCAGATCGTTGACCTCCTCGTGCGAGCGCAGGTAGTCGTGCACCGTCTCGACGTCTTCCTGCACGAACATGTCCTCGTCACGCCGGACCTGGGCGTGGCGAAAACAGTAGGTGCAGAAAGAGAAGCAGTGCTGGGTCTGCTTGTCGAAGATGAGCTGGCACTGCGGGTACTTGTGCTGGCTGCCGTGCAGCACCTCGACATCGCCCGCTTCGGTGGTGAACCAGGGCTTGTTGAGCTGTTGATGTCCGTCGTGCGGATTGGTCTCGCGCATGTACTCTGTGGCGATGCGTTGTCTCTCCACCCGAGTCGTAGCCTTCGAATAGGCTTCGACGACCTCCTTTCGGATCATGTTGGGCTGGGGAAAGACCAGCTGGAACATCGAGTCGGTCGCGAAGTTGCCCCAGTCGATGCTGTTGAGGGTGTGCCGGGTGGCCAGAAACCGATAGACGTCGATGAAGAGCTCGCGCTCCTCCTGAAAGCCGATCTCGACGCCATGGTCTCGCAGGATCCCGCACACCTCGCGAAACCCGCTGAGCCCGGCGAAGTTCTCCTTGCCGGTGAAGAGCGGCGCCGTCGTCGGCCGCAGGCCCGAATACTGCGGATACAGGGCATGAAGGCGGTTCACCAGCCCCTCGGGTAAGAGCCGCTCGTCGAGGATCATCTTGACGCTCTCCGGACGGCTGCCCACCGCTTCGAGAGGGGAATGGTCTTCGCTCAGGGACTTCGAGAGGGGTTGCTGCATATTGGCCTCGCCTTCTCCACCAGTGGACCGAATGCTCCGGCCGGCGCGCAATACCCGAACGGGTAGCCCGCTTCTTCGGTCCCGGTAACGAGCTCTCACTGGCGACTCTGCGCAGTCTATGCCCACCGCCTGGCGCCGGCGCGCGAACTCGGGTCACAATACCCCCTGGAGATCTTCCTATGCCCACCAAGACCGCTGCCCGCGCAGCAACTTCCTCACTTCTCGGCCAGATCGGCGATACGCCTCTCATCCGTCTCGAGCGCTCGAGCCCCAACCCGGAGGTCGCGATCTGGGCCAAGCTCGAGCTCGCCAATCCGAGCGGCTCGCTCAAGGACCGCATCGCGCTCCACATGATCGAGCGCGCCGAAGAGCGCGGCGACCTCAGGCCCGGCATGACCATCGTCGAGGCCACCAGCGGCAACACCGGCATCGCCCTCGGCATGGTGGCGGCGGTCAAGGGCTACAAGCTCAAGCTCTTCATGCTCGAGAACAAAACTATCGAGCGTCGCAAGATGCTGCGGTTCTGGGGCGCCGACCTCGTGCTAACGACCCAGAACGACCCAGACAGCCACATCTACGGCGCCCAGGAGCTGGTCGCCGATCAGCCGGGGGAGTACTTCTACATCAACCAGAACGAGAACGAGGACAACGTCGGCGCCCACCTCGCGACCACCGGCCCGGAGATCGTCTCGGCCCTGGACGGCAAGCTCGACGCCTTCGTCGCCGGTTACGGTACCGGCGGCATGCTGATGGGTGTGGCGCGGTGCTGCCGCGACCAGGGCGTCGGCGCCAGGATCGTCGCGGTCGAGCCGGGCGGTGAGCCCCGCGCCAAGATCGACGGCCTGAAGCACAGCTCCGAGGATTACCAGCCGCCGATCTACGACCGCACGCTCATCGACGCGACCCTCGAGGCTCCCGAAGACGAGGCCTACCGGACCACTCGCGACATCGCCACCCGGGAGGGCATCATCGCCGGCCTGTCGTCCGGCGCGGCGCTCTGGGCGGCCCAGCAGCTCGCCCGGGAGATGAACAACGGCAACATCGTCGTCGTCTTCGGCGACCGCGGCGAGCGCTACTTCTCGACGCGCTTATTCGACTGACGCGCGCTCACCACCTGCACTCGGGAGGAGCGGGCGGCTCGCCGGCCAGGTGGTCGGCAAACGATGCGGGAGGACTGGCAGGCTCGAAGCCTTCATTCGCCGAGCCCTTGAAAGCCTGGCCGCCATAGCCCCCCGGATGCATGTGCGCCCGGACCCAAACCACCGCACCGGGGTCGACCGCCACCGGGCCTGCGCCGCGAGTGAACGGTTGCTCTTCGACGTGGCTGTGCGAGAGCACGCGCCGGTAGACGAGCCCGCCGTCCTCGCTCACGACCTCCCACCAGTCGGCATATCTTTCACAACCGGCATCGGGGCTGCGGATTCCGACTTCGAATCGATAGGCGCCCGGCTGGCCCTCAACACTCACCGACACCACGTCGGCAGTCGACTCGGCCGACTCGGCCGACGCCCGATCCATCGCCTGTGGTTCCGAAGCCTGGCATGCGAGCACCAGAACCAACCACGCGAAGCTGCCACTCGAGCGCCGGCGCCCGCCGCGGTCGCTCCTCCACGGAGTTCTCGTTCTGGCTCCAAGTTGCTCACAAGGATGTTCCGGCACCAGCTTCACCGACTGGTGGAACGATACGAGACTCAATGACGACCGTGCGAGACCAGAATCGCGGTTGGTGGAGACGGTTGCTGCCGCAGCGAGCGCCCGCGTCTATCGGCAGCGCCATCCGGAGCGCACGACTCAATGCGATGCAACGTCCGATGCATCGGGGTTGACGATGCATTCCTCTCGTTCCAGCATTGATCCTCATGCATTCCGAGGAGGCCACCACACTCTTCCTGGATCTCTACGCGTCGATCTACCGCTTGAGCTACCGTCGTCGTAATCCCAGGTCCCCCCGACCGAGCGGAGAGGCGCTGGCTCTGTTGCAGCACCTCCGGGACAGCGGACCGCTGACGGTGACCGAGGCCGCCCGACATTTCGATCGATCACAGGCCGCAATCTCGGAGCGCGTGCAACGGCTGATCGGTCGAGGCCTACTCGAGAGCCATGCCGATCAACGGGATCGCCGACGCCACCTCGTCTGGCTCACCGAGCGGGCGGAGGAGCTGCTCACAGTCGAGCTCGAGGTGCTCAGCCGTGAACGGGTCGAGCGAGCCATGGAGGCGATGAGCGACGGAGACCGCGAAGGACTCATACGCAGCCTCGAGGGGCTGGTGTGCGCCATCGGACGAGAAGCACGAGACACTGACACAAGGAGCGAATGATGGAGACGACCGGAACGAACTGCCAGAGCTGCGGCATGACGATCGAGAGCGGCCCCTACTGCCACTACTGCGTGGATGCCGAAGGCAACCTGCAGGAGTTCGAGGAACGCTTTGAGCGCATGGTCCAGTTCATGGAGCGACGGAACCCGGATCTGAGCCGGGAGGAAGCGGGGAAGATGACGCTCGAGTACATGTCCACCATGCCCGCCTGGCGCGATCACCCTCGGATTGCCGGGCGAGACGGCTAGCAGGCTCGAGTAGTGCTCTGCGCTAGGTGTCAGCGACGAGAGCCGAGCGCAGCGGAGGGCGAGCCGGCGTTCGCTTACAGAGTCGTCAAGCCCTTAGAGAAGACGGAGTGGCGATGACGCGATTTGCGGATGAGATCGGAACTTTCCTACCGCCTCTCAGCCGGCTCCTTCAGCCTCGCGTACAGTGCAGCGGGAGCGTGTCGACCGTCTTCCGGAGCAGTGTCGACCGAGGCCTCAAAACTGCCAGATGGCACTCACCGAACCAGTGTCCACCAGCTCCGAAAAGTCGACCGCGACATCGAGCTGGAAGTCCCAGAAGGCAAGGCCCAGGCCCGCGGCGAGGTGCACTTCGTCGTCGCCACCGCGAAACAGAGCTCGCTCGAAGGGGTCGTTTCTGGCCGGATCGGCACGGAACCGATGGTCGGGATCGAGCCAGGCACCGACCCTGAGAGCGACCAGCGGCGTCGAGCGCACGAAGACGTACTCGGCGCCGACGTGCAACTCGTCGCCGTCGTCGACCAGCGGCAGGTCGTCGAAGACTTGCCGGTCAAATCCCTCCAGCAGATCGGAGTATTCGACCCGAACCCAGTCGAAGCTGAAGGTCAGCGTGTCGCCTCGAAGTCGAGCCGCGAGTCCGAGCCCGAAGACGTCGGGAGTCTGCACGTGCGTCTTCAACCGGATCTCCGAGCCGGGCGGGACGTTGGGATCAAACGCCGGTCCGGCGCGGGCGATCGCGTCGGTCGCGAACCGGGGACCCTGGCGGTAGACCCCGCCCAGCCTGAGGGTCTGGGACACTCGCCACAGGAATCCCGCAAGCACCGTCCAGTCCGCATCGCCGGTGACCAGCTCGGTGGTGCCGATCGAGCGTGCCGACAGATACGAGCTCGTACCGAAGAAGGCTTCTGGAGTGTCGTTGTCGGGCAGAAAGGTCTCTTCGTGGATCCTGACATTCGCCTCGACGCGGGAGAGTCCCAGGCCGACGCCCACGTTCTCCGAAACCCGGTAGGCGGCGGCGAAACCGTAGCTCGTGAGATCGAGACTGGAAGAGTTCCTGACGTCATCGAGCCTGACGGTCGACCCGGCGGACGGCCCGGCGAAAAGACCATCGGTCACGGCGCTCGACTCGAAGCTCGCCAGTTGATGGCGGTAGATGGCCAACGACCACCGCTTCGTGGGATAGACCAGCGACAGGAACGAGAGGTCGCTTGCGTGTTCCGAAGACACGGCGCTGCGCAGGCCCGACGTGGTGTCGATTCCCAAGCCGGTGGCTGGACCGGACGCTCTGCCGCCCAAGGCGAACGGCGTGTCGTAGCTCCAGGTCCTCCCTTCGACCGAAACCTCCGGAGTGGCCAGCTGAACGAGCCCCGCCGGATTGGCGTAGGCCGCCGTGGCGTCGTCGGCCAGCCCGATGAACGCTCCTCCGAAGCCCATCGAGCGCGCCCCCGGGCTGGAAAAGCTGTGCTCGAGCCTCGTTGTCCCCTGGGCCAAGGCGACACCCGAGGCTGCGACGCTGGCCAGCGCAGCCACGGCGAACGCAGAGAAACGCCAACGTTGCTCAGCCATATAGCCCCTCCAGGGTGGTTGTCTCAGGCTGGCCCGGTCTCTGCCCGTCCTACAACACCCAAATAGGTGGGACGGAGCGATTCACGCCGGCTAGCAGATGGGCGTCGAGACGCTCGGTCTCGAAGTTGTGCTCGTTCATTGTCGATTCAGCCCACCCACCCTACCCAAAGGGGTGGGGGCTTGCCACCTTCGCGCATAATTTCCGGGACGGTTGGTCACCCACATGCTGCCCTTCTCCTGCAAGCTGCGGGGCTTGTGTCCGAGCTGCCATCAGAAGCGCGAGCTTCTGTGGGCGGACTGGGCGAACGTGCTCGAGCGATGGTGGACGGCCGTTGAGGAGAGCATGCGCAGCAAACAGACCTCCACCGAGTGACTTTCTCTAGACCCCAGTAGACGTTTCTCCAGACCCCAGATCCGCCGCGTCTATGAGATCGACCCGCTGCTCTGCCCTTTTTGTCGCGCCGAGATGAAGATCCTCGCCTTCATCGTCGACGCCGGCGCAGCCCGAGCCGTTCGCCGCAGCCTCGACCTCCCCACCCAGCAGCCCGAGCCCCTCGCCCACGCGCCTCCCGAGACACTCGAGCTCGTCGCCGAATTCGCCTGAGCTCGCTCTTGTCACTCCGCCCGTTCGGGGTTGTAGAACGCGCTGCCCACATGCCGCTGTGGGCGTTGGCGCTCTGAGTCTGAAGATCGCTGGCACCGAGCAACTCGAAGATGTTCGTCGCCCCCCGGGCGACGTCACGCCTGCTCCGGTAGCCGCGGGTTAGCGTGCGTCGCCTTCGCTGGCGGCGGGCTCGACGTCGTCGGCCTCGGATCCGGGGACCGTGTCCTCAAAGGCCGGCTCCTGGAGGTGTTGGTCCGCGGCCCCTCCGGCCCCCCGACCTCCGCGCAGCCTTAGCGCCAGACCGGCTAGGCGCACCTTGAGTCCCGGTGGGACCGGCGTGTCCTCCGCCTCCGGAAACTCGTCCGAGTCCGCCGCTGGAGGCGGGGGAGTGAAGATCTCGGGCCGCACCTCTTCGAGCTCGTCTGCGAGGCGCCGCTCAAGATCAGCCACCTCGCCGAGAGCGGTCTGCGCTTCGACCAGATCGTTCTGCAGGGAAGCGTGCTCCTCGCGCACGCGCTCGACGAGCTTCTCGGCGCGGGCGGCCGCCTTCCGCCTCGCGGCGGCTTGCACCTTCGTCTCGTCGTGACGACTCTTCAGCCGCTCCAGCTCCGAGCGGATCGACGCCGTCTCGGCCTGGAAAGCCTCGGATTGCCCTTGGATCTCGCCGAGCTCCGAGCGCAGGTCTTCGACCTTCCTCTCGAGCTCGCCAGCCTTGGCGGAAGATTCTTCGAGGTCCGCGCGGGCCTGCTCGAGACTCTCTCGCAGCGCGGTCTCGGTTGCGTGCGCCTCCGCCTCGAGCTTCTCGAGCGCCGCTCTGACCTCGAGCAGCTCCTTCTCCAGCGACTCTCTGGCGGTCTTTTCCACAGACAGGGTAGCCTGGGCGTCTTCGGCTTCCGAGGCAGACTTCTCGGCCTTTCCGCGCTCGGTCTCGATCTCCTCCTCAAGGGACCTCTTCTGGGACTCCAGGGCCTCGCGTCCGGTGTTCGCCGCCACGGCTTCCTCGGTCCAGCGGGCGACCTCAGACTTCTGTTCTTCGACCGCCTGCTCTAGCTTCGCCCGCTCCTCCTCGAGCTCTTCCAGCCGATGCCGATCCCGCCGGTGAGACTCTTCTGTGAAGCGAAGCTGGTCCACCAACGCGTCGCGAGACTCGCTGATCGTCACCACGCGGGAAAGGCTGTCGCTGAGCCGGGAGTTGAGATCGGCCTCTGCTTCCCGAGCCGCCTCGAGTTCCGCCTGCCAACGCCTCCGCTCCTCGGCTTGCTCACGCTTCAGTTTCTCGATCTCGGCGCGCAGGATCTCGATCTCACCCGCGTCGCTTTCGCCGCCGGCGGCCGCCTGCGTCCCCGGTCCGGCGGCATCCCCCTCGCAGACCCGATCCCCGCCCGCCGAGGGCTCCTGGTCGAGGTCGAAAAGCCCCAGACCGGCCTTGGTGCGCTCTTCGACGATTCGACGCACGAGGCGCTCGCTCCTGGGATCGAGATCGAGAAAGCGGATCCCCATGGCAGCGGTCTCCGCCTTCCCGCTGGCGGCGCGAGACCAAGCAACGACGCCACGTCCCTCTACCAGGGGATGACCGTCCCTCAGGCTGAGCTTGAACGCGACCTCGGCACCCGGTGGCTGGGGCTCGGCAGTCTCGACGAACATCCCCTTGAGCGCGAGGTTCGCCGAGAAGTCCTTCAAAAAGGTCCGAAAATCATCGAACCCGATGTTGATGGCGTGCTCGGCGGCGTCTGGCAAGTCGGGATCCGCAGCCTGCGTTCCAACGATTTCACCCTTCATATCAGCCACACGCTATGGCTCATCGATCGATCTCAATATGACGAATTCCGCAGTCCGGCAGGTCACTTCCACCAGGGCACCGCCGTTGGGAATGAAGCGAAGTCACCTTGCCATACCTATAGAGACGCCTTTCAGAAGAACAATTTGGCACAAGTGGGTTCTATGAGTCGGTTCGGTCCAGTCAAGGGTCCTCTTGTCTTGTGATCATGGTTCTCGAGTTCGGACCGAGCCTTGGGACGAGCTTCTATTCGCACTCTCTCGGGTCCTTCGTTGGACCGGTGCACGGTGAGTTTTCCGTCCGTTAAGGATTCGATGCTCCCATCTGGCACGCGGAGTCCTGGCCTCCAACCCACTTATCGGAGTCATCGAAACTCTCAATCCGTCCTTCCTCTTCTCCTGTTACCCCTCGCCTATCTGTGCGCTCTACACCGCTTGCGGGAACGCCCGGAAGCTCTCGCCCGTCACCCATAACCGATGCAGCAACACGCCGATCTTCCTCGCCAAAGCCACGACCGCTTTGCTCTTGCCCAGACGCTCGACCAGGCTCTCACCCCACAGTTTGAGCGACGAGTCCTTGCGGCAGCTCAACGCGGCGTGTGCCGCCTGGACCAGCAGCCTTCGCATCTCCGTATCTCCTTCACGAGTGATCCGGCCTCGGATCTCGTGCCCTCCCGAGCTTCGAAGCGAAGGCCGTAGCCCAAGACAAGGTCCCACATCTCGACTCTTTTGGAACCGATCCGGACGATCCATCCAACCCAGAAAGGCCAAGCTCACCAACGGACCCACTCCCGGGACCGTCTGAAGCCGTACCAACAGCTCGTTCGAGCTCGACTCGGCCACCAGCTGCTTCTCGAGGCCGTTGATCCGATCCGTCAGCTCGCCGATCGTCGTCACCAGAGGATCGATCGCTTCCGAGAGCCCACTGTCGAGCCCCATTGACGCGTAGCGCACGACGAAGCTCTTGGCCGGGCACGACGGAACTCGGTAGCCCTGAGCCCGCAGCGTCCCGCGCACCGCATTGATCAACGACGTCCTGGCTTTCACCAGGCTCGTGCGCACCCGAAGCCGAGTGCGCAGCTCCTGCGCTTCGCGGGTGCGCTGATACACCGGGCGCAGCAGACCCAGATCCAATCGGCTCAACCGAGCCAATACCTCCGCATCGATCCCGTCCGTCTTCAAGGTCGACTCCGCGATCAGCCGCACGCGACGCGGATTGACCACCGTCACATCGTGTCCCAGCTCACAAAGCAACCGATACACCCAGGGCGTCACCGGCCCGCTCTCAAGCGTCACCTTCGAACGCTCTCGAGGACCGAAGAACCGGCGAAGAGCCGTCTCCGTCGTCGGTACTCGCCGGCGTACGGTCACCTCTCCTTCCTCTGATACACCACACACCTCGCTGTACTTTGAGTGAACCTCGATGCCAAGATACTCCACGGTCGGTCTCCTTTCTCGGCTCTGATGCCGATTACTTGGTTATCTGCCAACTGGCACTTTGTCCCAGTTGGAGACCGACCGACTCATCTCATCTGGCACCTTTTCTGGCACCTTTTCTGGGGGATCTTCTTCCGCTACGACCGGAGGCACCTCAGTGAGCTGACCGGCTGTGACTGGCGAGCCCTCAAGCTCTCGGGCTCGGCGAAGATGTCTGGAGTCATACCGAGACCGACGCTGTGAAAGCCGCCGTCGATTCCGAGATAGCGTTGCATCGCGGTCCTCCTGTGTGGGGGCTTGCTGCCCGGGTTGTTTCGCGTAACCCAAGCTACGCCTCCGCACGGAGGATCGCCAAGTCTCGTCTAACGGACCGGGGAGAGTCGGGAATCGG
>JAAENP010000031.1 GCA_024224155.1 bacterium | reverse complement strand
AGCCCGAGATTGAACCCGACCGCGGTGCTGTCGGCGTCGAAGCCGACGGTCCCATCACTGTGCTGCGGCTCCAGACCCCGAGCGTCACAGTCCCCGAACGGAAGATCGCCGGCGAGCTCGAGCGCGAAGCACATGCTGCCAAGGTCGATCGCCCGCGCGAGCTCGACGTCGAGCCTCGACAGGTTTGCACCGAAGCCGACCGAAAGGTGGTCACTGAACCGATATCCAACCGTCGCGGTGAGGTTGACCGAGCCGATCTCCGATCGAAGAGCGTGGTAGCGGCCGACCCAACCCGCCCGGTATTCGGTGTCGAGGGCAAAGGGCCTATTCAAACCGAGACCAAAGGCCAGCCGATCGTCGAGCGGCCGCGCGTAGTAGAAGCTCGCCAGCGCTTCAATCCCGCCCGCGTCTCCTCCACTGCCCCCCTCGAGCGGCGCGGCAAAGAACACCCGCGAGCCCGTATCTTCGAATTCGACGGCGGGCGAGCTCAAGTGAAATCCGAGCACGAGCTCTTCTTCGTCCAACCGGGTCATGCCGGCGGGGTTGTACCAGACCGTGCACGCGTCCTTGGCTACGGCGGCGGTGCCGGCGAACGCGTTTCCAAGCCCGGAGGCACAGACTCCGGCGGCCTGAAACAGGGCGGCGGAGGCGGCGGCCGGCCAGGGTAGCGGGGCCAGGGGGGCCAGGAACGCCAGAGTCGCAGGGGCCGTCAGGGTCCCCCGGCCTCGCGCCATCAGCCGAGCGGACCATCTGCAGCTGGAACCCCATCTCGGCATCGCTTGGCGCAACCCTAACCCACTCGGTATCCTGCTCGCGTGGGCATCGCCAACCGCTCTCTGCCGGTCCTTGTGCTGCTGCTTTCGACCTCACTGCCGGCGAGTGCCGACGAGCCCTGCGAGTCCCTGATCGACGTCGGTAGGGGGCCCGTGGCTCTGCACATCCCCGACTCCCACGAAGCCGGAGAGCTCGTGCCGCTGGTAGTGATGCTCCACGGCTACACCGCCACTCCCGACGCCGTCGAGCACTGGCTGAAGCTCCGGCCGCTGGCGGATGAATTCGGGTTCCTGTTGCTCCAGCCTCAGGGCACCATCGACCCCGAGGGGTACCCTTTCTGGAACGCGGGGCGAGTCTGCTGCAACTGGTACGGCTCCCAGGTCGACGATGTCGGCTACCTCGAGCGATTGGTCGACGAGGTTGAAAGCCGCTGCAGCGTGGATCCTTCCAAGATCTACTGGCTCGGCCACTCGAACGGCGCCTACATGGCGTACCGCATGGCCTGCGAACGCGCCGACATCGTGACCGGACTCGCCGGCATTGCCGGCGTCACCGCCTACGATCCGGCCGAATGTGATCCCTTCAAGCCGGTACATGTGCTCCATATCCACGGCACGGCGGACGACTTCTGGGCCTACGACGGCGGAGTCTGGAGCGGCAACGGCGAGCCCTACCCCGGCGCACTCCGAACGACCGAGCTATGGGCCCGGTACAACGGATGCTCGCTTCGGGCCGAGGAGTCAGCCGCCAGACTCGATCTCGAGGTCCGAATCCCGGGAACGGAAACCACCGTCACCAGGTATCCGGAATCCTGTCGGCCGGGGGGATCCGTGGAGCTCTGGTCGGTTGAGGGTGCCGACCACACGCCTCAATTCGTGCCCGGGTTCAGCCGTCGAGTGATCGAATCCCTGTTCGCCCATCCCAGCCGGTGCCGCGGCCGCGAACGGATCAAGCGCCTGGCCTGCCGAAAACAGGGCAAGCAGCTCAATCTCTCCCTTTCGGGCGGTCTTCCGGGCGACTCCTTCGGCGTGATCGCGGGCGGCGCCGAAAGCCGGCGCGGTGTTCTCGACGCCAACGGCAAAGCCAGGCTCAGACTGCGTCATGCGGGCGCGGCCGGCACCGCCGAGGTGCTCTGGGGCTGCGGCTCGAGCGCCTCGGCCCGCTTCGACTGTCGCTAGTCGCAGGCCCCGACCGCGCTTCCGACGAACTCGGTGTGGGCGCCATTCACAGTGGCCGAGTACGCCACCACGCGGCCGCATTTGAGGGCCAAGAAGTCGTTGGGCTCGAGCAGATAGGTCGCCCCGGCCGCGGCTGACTCGAGCGACCGCTTCTCGGATCGATTGACCAGTACCTCGAATCCGGACGCGTACCGAACTCGAACAATACCGAGCCTCTCGGCCAACCGCTGGTCGACGCGCCTGCTGGAGATCGCGGGCAGAACCGCACGCAATGCCCCTGAAAGGGGCAGCCACTCCCCCCGTACCCGGTAGTCGATCTGGGTGGCTTCGCTTCCGAGATACTCCGGCTGCAACAGAGTCATGAAGTCGTACTTGCGTTCGAGCTCCCGTCCGTTCAGGGGCTCAAAATAGGCGCGGTCGAAGAAGCCCGCGTTGCCGAACGCGATCTCCGACGCCAGGTAGCGGCTGAACTGCTCGGCCGAATACTCGGACTTGCGCCGATAGAAACGCGAAAAATAGCCCACCCCCTGGGGCACGTACAGAGAGTGCAGGACCCGCAGCTTGTAGTCGACGATAGCCGGCGTCTTGGTGCCTCGAGTGCCGTCGATCTCCTGGTGGAGAGAGCGCGGATCCGCCTCGACGGCGTCGATGTAGCCGGCCCAGATCCTGCTCGATCCGCCCTT
>JAAENP010000030.1 GCA_024224155.1 bacterium | reverse complement strand
GAAGGTATCGTTCTCGAAATGGAGCCCTTCCCGAGTATTCCATCTGGCCACTTCCTGGCTCGCCACGAACCCCTGGATCGCGCTCTCTTCCTGGCGCGCGGCAACCCGGAAGCTAGTCCCCTTGTCGTCGAGAACGAAGTAAGGCTTCAGAGGTTCCATCTTGGTCACGACGATCGAGCCTCCCGGGGCATCGACGATCGAGATGTTGTCGCTGAGGCCGACCACTTTGAGCAGCAGTGCCGAATCGGCGGCCTGCACGAAATCGCTCTGCGCGCGGGCGCCGCCGCCTACGCTGATGATCAACCAGATTCCGATAACGACACGAACATACCTTGGCATGCGGTGCTCAACCTCCTGACACGCAGATCGCTCGTTGGCGATCGCTGGTGGCCTGATCCAGATGGCCGGATTCTCCGTTCATGAAAGTAAAGTACTGGGCTTGGCCGGAGCTGCCCTGAGAGCTCCAGACAAAGAAATCCGAGATCTCTATCCCCAGTCGGGTTCGCATCTGGTTCTGAGACTCCCGGTCGTAGATGGACCGGAGCTCGGAGACGGTCGGCAGCCGCCAATCGCCTTGGCTGCCGGCCGTATTGCGCGCACAGAAAGCCTTCGCGCTGGCCCAGTCGACGTCCCGTGCGTTGTCCGACGATAGCCAGGTCAACCCGGTTCGAGGATCGCGAACGACTGCCGAGCGGGGCAGGTCAGGATCGCCGACCTCCTCCGGCGGCTCGCTCTCGGGCTCGAGCTCCAACAGCTCCTCCCCGGGGGCGCCTTCGGTCGGTCGAGGCCCGACGTCGATCCCCGGCGCTCCAGGCGCGAGCTCGATCTTCGGCGGTTCAGTCAACTCGGGTTTGGCCTCCGGTGGCTCCAGATCGGTCCCTGGCGGCTCCGATTCGGTCGCCGGCGGTTTGGGCGTCGCGTCGCCAGGCGAGACCAGATCCGAGACCCTCGAGGGGACCGTTCGCTGGAGACGAAAGTGCTGATAGGCGGCTCCGGCGACGACCGCGACCAGGGCCGCCGCCGCGATCACCCAGGGCCAGATCGGCCTGGACCTGAAGGTCTCTGCCGGCTCCGGCGACGGGGCCTCGTCCTCGGCGGAAGACGCCGGCGGCCGAAAGTCCAACGGCGGCCGAGATGCCGGGTGCGCATATTCGGTATCCACGGGCCGAGCGGGAGGCGCGGGCTCGGCCGCCGCCGACTCCACGTCCGGTCTCGGTTCGAAGACCAGT
>JAAENP010000029.1 GCA_024224155.1 bacterium | reverse complement strand
CTCGGCCTTGTCGGCCTCCGGCACGAAGAGCGTCGCGTCCCGGCCTTCGACTTTGACCGCGGGATGGAATCCCGCCGCCACCAAACGCTCCGCTGCTTGTTCGGCCAGATCAGCCTCGATGCGCGGCGCGTGACAACGCACGCAGAAAAAACACAGCAGGATCAATCCAAGCAAGCTCAGGACCGGCAAGATCCGTTGCATCGGCTGACCTCCTTATCCTCGTCTACCGACAGGTTGCCGCATTATACCCCGTTGACGGCGGCAATTTCGGCCAGCGGCAACGTGAAGTAGAAGGTCGCTCCATGCCCGGGTCCCGCGGACTCGACCCAGACCCGCCCGTCGTGCACCTCGATGATGCGTTTGACCAGCGCCAAGCCAACGCCGGTTCCTTCGATCTTCGCGTCGAGGCGCTCGAAGAGCTCGAAGATTTTCGACTGATAGGCGGCCTGGATGCCCTGGCCATTGTCCCGAACGTAAAAGACCGTCTCCCCGCCTCTTCCGAGAGTACCGATCTCGATCCGTGGCGACGCTTGCCCAGCCATGAATTTGACGCCGTTATCGATCAGATTCTGCAGCACTTCCACCAGACGGACGCGGTCGCCCACGACCACCGGCTGGTCGGGCGCAACGTCGATCTCGACTCCTGACGCGTCGATCTGGCCCGTCACTGCTTCGATGGCCTCGTGCGCCAGCTCGCTGAAAGGAACCTCGGTTGGCGTGTTGATGATACGGCCGATGCGCGACAACTCGAGCAACTCGTCGAGCAGGCGGTGCATCCGATCTGCCGCGCCGGCGATCTTGTCGACGTCGCGCTTCAGGCGCTCAGCGTCGCCCGCGGCGGCATCCTTCTCCAAGAAACCCAGGAAGCCTTTGATGGTGACCAATGGACTCTTGAGGTCGTGGGAAACGGTATAGGTGAACCTCTCCATCTCCGCGTTCTTCACCTCCAGCTCTTCGATCAGACGGTTCTGCTCGGCCGCCGCACGCTCGCGCTCGGCGATCTGGGTCTCGAGCAGACGGTTGCGGAAGCGAACGGCTCGGGTCCGGCTCCGGTGCGCCGCGAATAGCACAAGGCCCAGGAGCGTAAAGACGAGGCCGCGAAACCACCAAGTCTGCCAGTAAGGCGACGCGACGGTGATCGCCAGAGATCGACCTTCCTCGTTCCACACACCGTCGCTGTTGGCCGCTTTGACTCGGAATGTGTAGCGACCGGGACCGAGATGGGCATAGCTCGCGTACCATCTCGCCCCGGCTCGTATCCAGTCACGGTCGATTCCCTCGAGCCGATGGGCATACCGGTTATTCCGTGGCGCGGTGTAATCGAGAGCGGCAAACTCGACCGAGATGAAGTTCTGATCGTAGGCGAGCTCGATCGAATCGATCGAGCTCAGAGGCCGCTCGAGGTCGAGCTCTTGATCGAAGACCTTGAACGACGTCAGGACCACCGGCGGTCGATGGGGATTGTCCAGGACCTGTCCGGGGGAGAATGACGTCAAACTGGTCAGGCCACCGAAAAACATTTCCCCGTCCCGGGACTTGAAGCACGCCGAGCGGATGAAGCTGTGGCTCTCGAGACCGTTCGAGCTGTTGTAGTTTCTGAACGTCTCCCGCTTCGGGTCGAACCTCGATAATCCCCGGCTGGTGCTCAGCCAGAGTCGCCCGTCCGGGCCCTGGAGAATGCCGTCGATCACGTTGCTGGGCAATCCGTCCTCGACCAGGAACTGCCGCACCTCGCGACTGGCGAGGTCGACGCAGTGGAGCCCGCTTCTCTCCGTGCCGACCCATAGCGACTCGGGCCGTAGCGAGTCTCCGACGATCACCTGGATGAGGTCCGTCGCCAGCGCCCGCCCGCTGGGCGTCTCGCTCTCGAACCGGCGGAATCCGCCGCCGCCGCCGGTTCGCTCGTGCATGCCGGGACGGGTACCAACCCACAGATTGCCTGCCGGGTCTTGATGAAGGCTGACCAGATAGTCGTCGCTCAAGGTGCTGGGATGGCCCGAGTCGGGGAGGAACG
>JAAENP010000028.1 GCA_024224155.1 bacterium | reverse complement strand
CGTTTTCCCAAGGCGGAAGCCAAGATCGCGCACCTGGCCCAGCAGATCGCCGACGGGCTTGACCACGCGGCGGAGGAATTCCCGTCACCCACGGTGCCGCCGGCAGTGCTCCGGGCGCAGCTCGAGGACTATCGGGAGAAGAGCGCGGCGCTCGCCAGGTCTCGTGCCGAGGCCAAGATTCGGCGGGTCGACAAGAACAACGCGCTCAAGACGCTGAAGGACAGCATGCGGGCCGATCTGCGCTACGCCGAGGTGACGGCGCGCCGGCACCCGGAGCGGTTGACCCAACTCGGCTGGGGGCCCCGCCGGCCGCGCACCCCGCTCGAGCCGCCGGGCGAAGTGCGCAACATGAAGATCCGCGACGAGGGCGACACGTGGGTGTTCCTCGCCTGGGACGCGCCCGACGAGGGCGGCGAGGTCGCGGTATACCAGATCCAGCGTAAGCAGCCTCGGGGCAAGTGGGGAGACGTCGCCACGTCGATCGATCGCGTCGAGCTGCTGCACGACCAGCCGCGTGGCGTGGAACTGGAGTTCCGTGTGCTGGCCATGAACCGGGCCGGCACCGGCGGGCCGAGCGCGACGGTCAAGGCTGTGCTTTAGCCGGTTTGGTCCTGCCGCACCCCGACAGATAGAGCAGAGGGAACGTTCAGGGGGCCGTTGCACAAGCTCTCACAACACACTGACCGAGAATCAGTAGGTGCGGGCAGAGGCGATTTTCACGGCTGCTTTCATGTGACGCCCTCCTGATCGAGTCTTCGCTTATCGAATACTTCAGCCCGTGCGGAGATAGCGCTCCGTCGAGGTGTTAAAAAGGAGATCTCGGAAGCGTGGCTGTCTGGATGGTGAAAGCGTTGCAATAAAGTCCCGTGTCGCTGATCATGTAGGGGGTAGGAACGCGTTGATAGGAGCATACCAATGACGACTGACGCGAACCCTGACCTCGAGAGCACACCAACCTGCAGGGAATGCTGGGCAAATTGTGGTGTCGAGGCCGACGAGGAGATGCGAGAAATCGACCGGCTGGAGGACGAGCTCTCGCCGCTGCCCGAAAATATCACGCGCATAAGAAAGCTCATTTCGACTCTCGAGCTCTGCCATCACAAGGCCGAGCGCTGGGTCACGAATATCATCGAGGCGATCGGCGAGGGAGATACATCCAAGGGACTCGGCACTCGAACGGCCGGTGAGCTCCATCCGGCGGAGCGTGACTGGATAAACGCCTGTACGGCGCTTTCAGCCTGGTGTGCCGGACAACCGGCCGCTTCCGTCGAAATCAAGATAGGGGGCCGATCAGCGAGCTGTCTGTTGAGCAAGCTCGGTCAGCGCTCGGCTCTCAAGGAGTGGCAGGTTCAGCGCGTGATTGAACGCATTCGCGAGTTCATCGGTTGGCCTCGTTCGATGCACCATGATG
>JAAENP010000027.1 GCA_024224155.1 bacterium | reverse complement strand
GGCCCGATCACTACCGGGTTTGAAGGCTCGAATAGGTAGGTGTCAAGAGGTTCGGAGTTGTCAGCCTTCTCCCATCCAGAACTGCCGCGTCTCCCTCTCGGGGTCCTCGACCACCGCCTCCAACCGTCCCGGTGCGTCAAGAATTCGGGTCGCGCGCTGGCTCGGGTCATATACGGGCCACTCCGAGACGACGGAGTCCCTCGGGGCGCCGGAGAGCGCGAACGACAACCACGCCTCCTGGATGACCCCGGAGAGCCCGTCCGCTTGTCGGCGCCCGAGGTAGAGCGGCTTCAACCACCGGGTTCGATGAGTTCCGAAGACCAGCGGCACTTCGGCGGCGTGGCAGGCGCCGAGCGCGCTCTTGAAAGCCGGAATCGGATAGTCGAAGCGGTAGAGGTACACGTTTGAACCGCCGCGAGTCAGGGCATCGGCCAGGTTGACCGCCGGCAGACGGAAATACTCGTCGGTGCGAAACGCGGCCCAGGCTTCGTAGGCGGTCTGTTGGTAGCCGCGGCTCTTGGTGACCTCACGATAGAGCTCTGCGGCTCTGGATGCTTCGAGCCGGTCGAGCTTTGCGCGAGCGAGCATGCGCCCGATACGGCGTTCGAGCTCGTCGAAGCTCATGGCCCGCAGCG
>JAAENP010000026.1 GCA_024224155.1 bacterium | reverse complement strand
GCGCGGGTGTCTGTCCACCCGAAGACGCCGTCGACAGCCTTGTCAACACCAACTTCACCTCGCCCACCCTGAGCGACGCGAGCGGCAATGCCGGCTACGTAGCCAACGGAGATCCTTTTACCGGCGTCCAGCTATCGTCCTATTGGTCAGGCAACGGGGGGACCTTGACTCCCACCTGGGTCGTCTTCCTCTCCAACGGTACCGTCCTCTCCTACCTACTCCCTCCGAATCCCAGGCCGGATCGCTACGTCTGGCCGGTACGCCGCTAGCCGAAGCGATCGCTGTTCAAGCGGAGGCCACCGATCCGCCGATTTTCTCGGCGCCGACCGCAGTCAGGAAGTAGAAGTCGCCCGACTCGCTGGCCTTGACCAGGCCGCTCTCGACCAACTCTGCCAGGCCGGCCTCGAGATCCACTCCCGGGTGGTCTTCGGCGACGTAGAGAATCGCCTGCTTGCGCAGCACGTAACCGACGCGCGGACCACCGGCCAGCCGGCACCTTTCGGCGTAGCGGTCGAGAATGATCTTCTGTGCGCTGTCTGCGGCCATGGGCGTCCTCCCCGGGTTGGGCGAATTGTATATCGGGGACACGATTCCTTCGTGTCCCCTCTCAACTCGTTTTGGCCGCATTGTAGCGATCGACCGCTACAGAAACAGGCGGCTCACCGACCCAGCCTCCCCGGCTACAGCTTCGCGGTCGGCAACAGCCGGGGCGGCCTGCGCACGCGCGTGGCCTGCTCGAAGGCATAGGCGAGCGCCAACAGAGCCGCCTCGGACCACGCCGGTCCGAAGAATGTCAGCCCCACCGGCAAGCCGTGCACGAACCCCGCGGGCACCGTGACCGCCGGATAGCCGGAGACCGCGGCCGCCAGCGAGCTGCCGCCACCGAAATGATCTCCGTTGACCAGATCGGTGACCCAGGCCGGGCCGCCGGTCGGGCCGATGATGGCGTCCAGCCGGTGCTTCGAGACCACTCGGTCGATGCCCTCTTTCCGGGTCAGCTCGTGGCATTTCGTGCGCGCTTCCAGGTAGGCGGCATCGGTCAGCGGTCCCTTCGCCTCGGCCTTGTCGAACACTTCCTGCTCGAAGTACGGCATCTCCCGGTCGCGATTCGCCAGGTTGAACTCGATCACATCGGCCAGTGAGCGCACAGCGGTATCATTCCCCCGCCCGGCCAGATACTTGGCCAGGCAGTCCTTGAACTCATAAAGCAGAACGTCGTACTCATAGTCTCCGACCTCACCCACCGAAGGCATCTCGATCGGATCGATCAGCTCGGCTCCTCCTTCGCGGAGTGCCGTCAGAGACTCCTCGAGAATCGCATCCACCTTCTCGTGAAAGCCGAAGCGATCCCGCCAGACGCCGATGCGCGCGCCGTTCAGCGCACCCTCGTCGAGAACCGCGCTGAAGTCCACCGGACCACCCGCGGCGGCCGTCGCCGGATCCCTCGAATCCACGCTCGCCATCGCGTTGAGCAGCAGCGCCGCGTCGCGCACCGTGCGTGCCATCGGCCCGGCGGTATCTTGACTCTCCGAGATCGGCACGATTCCGGCCCGGCTGACGCGCCCGACCGTCGGTTTCACGCCCACGATGCCGTTGGCGTTCGAGGGACAGACGACCGAGCCATCGGTCTCGGTACCGATCGCGAGCGCGGCCAGGTTGGCCGACACCGCGACTCCCGAGCCCGAGCTCGAGCCGCAGGGGTTGCGATCGAGAGCGTACGGGTTCTTGGTCTGCCCTCCCACGCCGCTCCAGCCGCTCGACGAGCGCTCGGAGCGGAAATTGGCCCACTCGGAGAGGTTGGCCTTGCCGAGAATCACCGCACCGGCGTCGCGCAGGTTCTTGGCCACGGTCGAGTCCTCGAGAGCGATGGTCCCGGCCAGAGCCAGCGACCCCGCCGTGGTCGCCATTCCGTCCGCGGTGTCGATGTTGTCCTTGAGCAAGACCGGTATGCCGTGTAACGGTCCCCGAAGGTACCCGGCCGACCGCTCGGAATCCAGTTCGCCGGCTATCCGGAGAGCATCCGGGTTGAGCGCCAGGACCGAGCGCAGCTCGGGCCCGGAGTGGTCGATCTCTTCGATTCGGTCCAGATAGGTCTGGACTATGTCTTGCGCGGCCAGCCGGCCCTCTCCCATCGCTTCTTGGAGCTGGTCCACCGTCCACTCTTCGAGCTCGAAGGTGCGCACGCCACCAATGGTCTCGCGCCGTTCTCCCGCGTCCCCCCCGCTTCCGACACCCCCGGAGATCGCGCTTTCCTCGGCCTTTGGCGGCATGCACCCCGGCACCAGCGCGGCCGCACCGCCGATTGCGCTCAGCTTCAACAGGTCCCTGCGATCGAGCATCGTCACCTCCTAGTCCAGGCTGTTCGGACATCATACGCGCTCATGAGCCTGCCTCATTATTGACACGGGGCCTCCAAACCCATTAGCGTCCGACCAACCCCTTCGTCCGACGTTCCACTAACCCAAAGGTCCAATCGACAGGTATCCCGATGAGCGCTTCTGTTTTCGTAGGCAACCTCAACTATCAAACCACCGAGGCCGAGCTCTCCGAGCATTTTTCCGATGCCGGAACCGTCCTCTCCGCCCGCATCCCACTTGATCGCGAATCCGGCCGTCCCCGCGGTTTCGGCTTTGTCGAGTTCGAGTCCGAGGAGATGGCCGAGAGGGCCGTCGCCCAGTTCCACGACGCCGAGCTCGGCGGTCGCCGGCTGCGTGTCAACAAAGCGGAGTCGAGGCCCCAGCGACCGAGCGGTCCACGTGCCCCCCGACCCCAACGGAGCTACGATCAGAATCCGATGGAAAACGCTCCCGAGATGGACTTCTCCCAGAGTGACCGCCCCGGCAAGGGTCGGCGAGACGGCTGGCGAAGTCTTCGGGGCAAGAAACGTAGCCTCTAGCGCCCGCGAGGAGTGTAGGTCGCGGCCGCGAGACGAGTCTGCGATGATCGGAGGTCATGTCTCGCTGGCGCAAGTTCCGAGCGCTCAACTGGTCGGACCGCAGTTTTCTCTTGTATGCGGTGGTGGGCCTGCCGGTCGCCGGCCTGATCCTGCGCCTCGCCGGGTTCGAGCGCAGCATCGCCTGGCTTCGCCGTTCGAGTCCGCGCGCGGGCAAGAGCGCCTCCTCGAAGCAGTTGCGGGATTGGGCGCAGCGGCGGGCCTTCCTGATCTCGGCAGCGGCCCGCTCGGGGCCCTACCGCGCCACCTGTCTGCCGCGCTCCTTTCTCCTTTGGTGGATTACGCGCCGGCGCGGTCTCGAGCCGGAGCTCAAGATCGGGGTGCGCCGCGATCGCGGAGCGCTCCTGGCCCATGCCTGGATCGAGCTCGACGGCGAGGTGCTGAACGATCGAGCCGAGGTCGTGCGGAGCTATTCGAGCTTCGACGCCGGGCGCCTTCCGGACGAAGTCTCCTGGTGTTGACACCCCGGTAGGGGCTTGCGACTATCCCTCGGAAAGGTGACCAGGCGATGAAAATCCCCTTGCTGGATCTCAAAGCGCAATACCAGACCATCAAGGAGGAGCTCGACGCGGCCGTCGGCGAAGTCATCGAATCCCAGTACTTCATCCTCGGCCCCAAGACGGAAGCCTGTGAGAAGGCGATCGCCGGCTACTTGGACTGCGCGCACGCCGTAGGCGTCTCCTCGGGCACCGACGCCCTGTTGATCGCCTTGATGGCCGAAGACATCGGTCCCGGGGACGAGGTGATCACCAGCGCCTACTCGTTCTTCGCAACGGCGGGCACGATCGCCCGGCTGGGCGCGACCCCGGTGTTCGTGGACATCGATCCGACGACCTTCAACATCAACCCCGACTTGATCGCCGAGAAGATCAGCGAGAAAACCAAGGCCATCATGCCGGTTCATCTCTACGGCCAGATGGCCGACATGGAACCGATCATGGACCTGGCGGCCGATCACGACCTGGTGGTCATCGAGGACGCCGCGCAAGCGATCGGATCCGAGCACCTAGGTCTTCGCGCGGGCACGATCGGCCACTACGGCTGTTTCTCCTTCTTTCCCACAAAGAACCTCGGCGGATTCGGCGACGGCGGCATCGTCGTAACGAACGATCCCGAGCGCGCCGAAAGGCTCTTCATTCTGCGAGTCCATGGCGGCCAACCCAAGTACCACCACAAGGTCATCGGCGGCAACTTTCGCTTGGATGCCCTCCAGGCCGCGGTCGTCCACGCCAAGCTCCCGCATCTGGACGGCTGGACCGCGGCGCGGCAGTCGAACGCCGCCCGCTATGACCGGCTCTTCGCCGCCAACGAACTGTCCCCTGACGGAGGAGTGAGCCCTCCGAGCATCGTGACCGACCGCCACATCTTCAATCAGTACATCATCCGAGTACCGAGACGTGACGAGCTCAAGGCCTACCTGACGGACCGAGGGGTGGGAACCGAGGTTTACTACCCGATCGCTCTCCACCTGCAGGAGTGCTTCGCCTACCTGGGCGGTGCTCGGGGTGACTTCCCCGAGAGCGAGAAAGCGGCCAGCGAAACGCTCGCCCTACCGATCTACCCGGAGCTCAGCGACGAGCAGGCGCAACAGGTCGTCCACGAGATCGCCGAGTTCTCTAGATAGTCGAAGTTCCGCTGGCGCTCGAGCTCGCGGGCCCGACGATGGCATACAATCGCCTTTCGGGGAGCGCAACGGGGTGACAAGAGTTCTGGTAACCGGCGCGGCCGGCTTCATCGGCTATCACGTAGCCAGGGCGCTGCTCGACCGAGGTGACTCGGTCGTCGGACTCGACAACCTCAACAACTACTACGACGTCGATCTGAAGAAGGCTCGACTGGCACAGATCGAGGGAAAGTCCGGATTCGACTTCGTGAAGGCCGATCTGGTCGATCGTGACGACATCGAGAGGCTCTTCGCCCAGCACCACTTCGACTCCGTCGTTCACCTGGCGGCGCAAGCGGGCGTTCGCTACTCGATCGAGAATCCCCACTCCTACGTAGATAACAATCTGGTCGGCTTCATCAACATCCTGGATGCCTGCCGCCAGACCGAGACCGGCCATCTCGTCTATGCCTCGTCGAGCTCCGTCTACGGAGCCAACAGCCGCATCCCCTTCTCGGTCCACGACAACGTCGACCATCCCCTCTCCCTCTACGCGGCGACCAAGAAGGCCAATGAGCTCATGGCCCACACCTATTCGCACCTCTACGGGTTGCCGACCACGGGACTGCGCTTTTTCACCGTCTACGGCCCTTTCGGACGCCCCGACATGGCTCTCTTCAAGTTCACCAAGCTCATTCTCGCGGACGAGCCGATCGACGTTTACAACTATGGCAACCACCGCAGAGATTTCACCTATATCGACGACATCGTCGAGGGAGTTCTGCGGACCCTCGACCACGTGGCGCAGTCCAACCCCGACTGGACCGGCGACACGCCCGACCCGGGCACCAGCGCCGCTCCCTACCGGATCTACAACATCGGCAACAGCACTCCGGTCGAGCTCATGAAGTACATCGAGATCCTCGAGCAGTGCCTGGGGCGAACGGCCGAAAAGAACCTTCTCCCCCTCCAACCCGGCGACGTGCCCGACACCTACGCCGACGTCGACGACCTGACTCACGACGTCGGCTACGCGCCAACCACACCTGTCGAGGTCGGGGTCAAACGCTTCGTCGACTGGTATCTCGACTACTACGGTTACGACTCGTAAGGGGACAGGAAATGCGGTGCGAGCTCCGCCTCTAATCGATCGGTTCGACCGACACTCTCTTGACGACGACCCGGCCGTTGCCGTCGAACAGTAGGCCGACCTTGCCACCGTCGGGCGAACCGATGTGCCCGTGCACGACCACCGCACCGTTGAGCATTCCCTTCCGATGACCGTCGGCCACCGAAACGCCGATTCGAACAGTGCTCGAGGGTGCCTCGATTGCCGCTTCCTCGAGCGTCAGAACCGAGCCGCCCTGCGACAAACGCAGCGCCGCACCGCCGGTCGTTGAGGTCTCGAACCAGCTCGCCGCCTCGGCCGTCTGCACGTGATGCGCGACGCCGGCCGTTCCCGAGAAATCCTCGAGCACCAGCTCGGCTTCGACTCGGACATCCCCGAACTCGGATCCGAAGACGAGCATGGCACGATCGAGAACCGTCAAGGTCAGGCCGGCCGCCATCGACTCCGACGGAGCGGCTTCCACGGCCCCGCGGGGAAAGCCCGTCACCGGAAACAACACGGTCCCCACGGCCTCTCGATCGCGAGCGATCGGGAGCCAGGTGAGCGAGCCGTCGTCCCCGACGGTCAGCCTCGCCGCAGGGTCCGTTTCGAGCTCGCCGATTCCCATGGACGCACCTTCCACGCTCTCCGATGCCGGCGCTCTCTCGAACAAGACGGCACCCGAAGAGACCCCCAGCCCATACTCGTAGACCAGGGAGCCGCCGTGCTCGGCGGTCTCGAACAGCAAGAAGAGCCCGACGGCTGCTACCAGGAGAACTCCGAGTCGCACTCCCCGGGAGCGCATGCGATCCGAAGAGCGATCCCGAAGCACGAGCACCAGGCGCACCGCCAGAACGAAGGCGAATACGTAGAGCGCGTAGTGAGCCATATCACTGTGCTCGGCGATCTCCGGCTCGATGACCGCCGGGAGATCCACGAACGACTCCGCCGCGTGCTCGCCCGCCTCCGCCGCCCACCAACCGAGTCCAGTGCCCAGCGCGTAGAGCACCACGGCTACTCGATCGAACCACCGACGGCCGGTAATCACGGCGAAGACGTCGAACCCCGCCGCCAGCGGCCAGAGCGCCAGCGGAAAGTGGACCAGCGCCGGATGAAGATTGGGCAGCGAGCTCGAGGCGATCAGGCTATCGATCATTCAGCTAACCTGACCTTCTTTATGGCGTCGATATCAGACGCTCAGCCGCGCGGCCGACATACCGCCGCAGCCGTTGTCGCGCAATGCCCGATTGCATCCGCCGGTGCCACAGATGTCGCCGGTGAAGCCGTCCGGGTTCAAGCGTGCGAACCACTCCTCCACCGTCGAGCGCACCTCCTCGACCCCGGCACCCCGCTCGGTGATCAGGTGCTTCGACAGGCCCCACCAACTCTTGGCCAGATTGCAGGGACAGCAGCAGGTATAGGCCGAGTTGTCGCTGCAGCAAGGCGCCGGCATGGGCTCGAGGGCCTCCTTCATCACCTGCTCCTGCTCCCCGGTCAGCTCGATCTCGCTCTCCCAGGCAACGAACCGCCGGGCATCCTCCTCGGCGGTGGTGAAGGCGAAGTCATCGCTGCCATCGGCGACTGCCGCGCAGGAAGTGAGTGTCGTCGCTAGCAGCCCGGCAAGAGCGGCGAGAGTCAAGAGCGGAATCCGTAGAGGTCTCATCGAGGCAGATTCTAACCTGGCCGCGGTTCAAGAGTCGCAGCACCCTCCTCGGTTCTGTGCCGGAAGGAGCGCGTGGTGCACCCCGGAGGGAGCCTCTCTTTGCTCCCGAAGGGGTGCCACCCGCGCGACACTATCTCCACCTATCGAGCCGTACCCGAAACCCGCACACCGCTCGGTGACTCGCTTTCGAGCGCCCGCGCCGCACCGCGGAGTGGCGCCGTGGGATCGAGAATCAGTCGAACCGGTACCGGCTCGACGTAGCTCCGAAATCGTCCCTTATCGAGAAAGCCGTGGCGGAAGAGCCCGATGTCGAACGCCGTGCTCATGCCGTGCAGTACTCCGCCGCCGAGCCAAACCCCGCCCTGTGCCCCGTACGTGAGCACCAGATCCCCGGCAACCGCGCCCAGCTGACGCGCGAAGACCTCAACCGCCTCCTGGCTGGCTGCGCAGCTCCCCGCCAGCGAGCGGGCGACAACCCCCTCCGGCACTCTGGCTTCGACCTCGAGCCCTTCGAGCTCGCAGATCGCGCTGTAGAGGTTAACCAGTCCGGGTCCGGAAAGCACGCGTTCCGCCGACACCCGACCGAAGCGGTGCTGTAGGCGTTCGACGATCCGCCACTCGCGCTCGTTCGTGGCGGCGAGATCTCGATGGCCTCCTTCGGTGGCCAGAGCGATCCAACCGTTTTCCGGAGCCAGGGAAGCCACGGGAACCAACGCCGAAACTCCCAAACCCGTGCCGGGTCCGATCACCGCGAGAGGCGCATCCTTGTCGGAACGCCCGGCCTTCACCTCCCGGCTCTGCTGCAGCGGCAGGCCCGGCACGGCGAGCGCGAGAGCAATGAAGTCGTTCAACACTTCCAAGGTCTCGAGACCCAGTACCCGGCCGGTTTCGCCTACCGAGAAGCTCCACAGCCGGTTGGTCATCTGCACGCGGTCGCCGTGAACCGGCCCGGCGATTGCGATGGCGCCGCGACTCGGCCTGTCGCCGGGCTCCAGACCGGCGAGATAGTCGCTGGCGGCGTCCACCAGCGTCGGATAGCTCGAGGTCGGCAGAATCCTCACCTCGGTCAGATCACCGTCGGCATCGATCACCCCGAAACGAGCTCGCGTACCCCCGATATCGGCAACCAGGGTTCCTTGATTCTCTGCCATCAACGCTCGATCCACCGCGGAAAAAGAGCCGCTATTAGACCACGAACGCCCGGTCGCCCTGCCCGCCGCCCGAATCGCGGGTAGTGGCTGAGCCACTGCCGAACCGCGGATTCTGACGGGGGCACCGGCAAGCCGGCGCCCCCGTCAATATCCCCGCTCTACATCACTCGAGGCACTCGATCAGATCCCAGGCTGCCTCAAAGAGAGGAGCAGCCTGCTCGCCGCTCAGGATTCCCCAGTGCTCGTACAAGTAGACCTTGTGCATGAAGAGATACAGCATGAGGGTCGCCAGGCGGTTCCAGCCACGCCGGACGAATCGCTTCGCCAGCTTGAGCTTGACGATCAGGGCTCGTCCCCGGCCGCGGCTCAGCGTGCCGTCGGCTATCAGCTCCCGCACGTCGTCGATCAGAAGATCGATCTGCTCGCTCACCGGTCGCTTGGCCACGAATACCGCCGTGGTCCGCGCTGGCACGCTGAAGGTGCTGGTCGCGACATCGAAGCTCGAGGTCATGACCACCGGGTCGGCCGATGCCTGCTGCACCTTGTGGAGCTCGAAGTCGAAGCCGGCCAGCGCCGGGGCCGCGAAGTCCTGCGGATCGTCGGTGGCGTTGAAGAGCACCGTGATCGACTCGCGCAGGTTGTCGAAGTCGCCATCGGGATCGGACAGGTTCATGACGATCAAGCCGGGAACCTGTGCGGGACCGGTATTCAAGAACGCCAGGCGTGAGATCACCTCAGCTTCGTCGGGGAGACGGAACAGGCGCGAGCTCTCGCGGATCGCGAGCATCTCGCGGAAGTGCTCGACCGCGGCTCCGATGTCGCCCGCGCCGGCCTGGAGCGCCGGATCCGCCAGGAGCGGCTGGAACAGCGGCCAGTTGGACTGGTTCTTGGACGCGACGGGTAAGCCGACGCCCCAGTTGTTGATCTGGTACATGAAGTCGAGCTTGTTGAACCAGTCGCCCGAGTTGAAGCTGTCGCGGTCCATCGACTTCGAGCGCAGCATGTCGATGCCGGCATGGAAGAAGGGAATGCCTTGACCGAGAGCGACCAGATCGACACCCAAGTTCTGCACCCGGACGCGGTCTCCCATCGCGGTCCCCAGCGGCACCTTGAGCTGAACGGCGTCGAACAGGGTCTCGTTGTCGTGGGCCGAAACGTAGTTGATGATCTCCTGGGGATCGAGGGTGTAGCCGGCCTGCTGGCCGTTGTAATCGACCTGTGAGCCCAGGACCGGGTTGCCGAAGCGGTCGATCAGCGGGTAGTTCTTGAGATTCCCCGCCAGGGAGACCCGGATCCAGTCGGCCTCGAGCCTGAGCCTGTCCGCTTGGTCCTGCGGGCTGCCCTGGTCGGTGGCGTTGGGATCATTGAAGAGACCGGTGACGAAGCCCTGCTCCTGGAGACCACTGAACGGGCCGCCGCCGCGGGCGCCGTCGCGAATCCGATCGTTGAACGAGCCGATGCCGGTGCCGGCCATGTTGGCCTGGGTCGCCTGCTCGAATCGGGCATTGTTGGCGACTTCGCCGAAGTTCCAGCCCTCGCCGTAGAGATAGATCTCGGTGCCGTCGACACCGTCGTCGGCCTCGGTCAGCGCGTCCATGGCGGCGCGGATCTCGAGCATCGTCGACTTGGGGTGGTGGCCCATGAGATCGAAGCGAAAGCCGTCGACCTTGTAGTCGCGCGCCCAGGTCACCAGCGAGTCGACCATGAGCTTCTCCATCATGGTGTGCTCGGTGGCGGTGTTTGGGCAGCAGCTCGAGGTCTCGACCGCGCCGTCGGCGTTGAGGCGGTAGTAGTAGCCGGGCACGATCTTGTCGAGCACCGACTTGTCGTTCTGGCCGGCCGAGTTGGTGTGGTTGTAGACCACGTCCATGACCACCCGCAGGCCGGTCTGGTTGAGCGACTGGACCATCTCCCGAAACTCGAGGATTCTCTGGGGGCCGTCGGAGTCTGTCGAATAGCTGCCCTCGGGCACGGTGTAGTGCCACGGGTCGTAGCCCCAGTTGAAGCCGTCCTGGTCCTCGACCGCGGCGACCGCGGCCTGCTGCTGGTCGGAGTCGGGCGGATACGTCGCCAGAAGACCGAAGTCGAGCTCGACCTGCTCGGCTCGCACCTCGGGTATCGTCGCCACGTCGAAGGCCGGTAGGAGATGAATGTGCGAGAGCCCGGCCTCGGCCAAGGCACCCAGGTGCTCCATGCCGAAGGAGCCGGTGTCGGTGAAGGCACGGTAGGTGCCGCGCTCGGTGGCCGACACCGCCGGATCGACCCAGCTGAAGTCGCGCACGTGGAGCTCGTAGATCGCCACGTCCTCGGGGGCCGCCAGCGGCGGTTTCTCGAGATAGTCCCAGTCGGCGGGCGCGAGCGCGGGATCCCCGAGATCGACGATCTGGCTGCGGGCGCTGTTGGCCGAGAGACTCAGCGAGTAGGGGTCGGTGACCAGGTTGGTCTCGATCTGTCCGGTGGTCGGCGCCCAGACCGTGACCTCGTAGAGGTAGTACTTGCCGCCCCAGCTGCCGTCTCCAGCGGCGCTCCAGACTCCGGTGACCGGATCCTCGATCATCGGTATGACGGCTGGAACAGTCGCCGGGTCGGCGTCGTCGAAGAGATGGAGCGCGGCCGATTGCGCGGTCGGCGCCCACAGCTCGAGGCTGAGACCTCCGTTCCAGACCACGCCCAGGGCGCCGTCGTAGAAGTAGAGATCGTCGAGAACGCCCGGGATCTGGAGCGTGGTGGCGTCGATCGGGGTGCCGTCGGCCGCGGCCGCCGACACCGCGAACTGCCCCTTGAGGATCTGCGGCACCATGCCGAGGTCGGCGGCGTCGAGCTTGAAGGCCCCGTAGCCGCTCAAATGCGGGAACTTGTCGGTGACCGCGGTCGGCAGGCCGGCGGGATCCAGCGTCAGCGCGAGCGCGCCGTCGGCGCCGACGACCCCGGTCTCGTCGAGCGCAAGATCGCCGGTGGCCGAGTAGTGCAGGGCGAACGTGGCGTCTCCTGGGAGACTCCCCAGGCCCCAGGCCACCGTGTCTTCCGTCACCCAGTGCGCCTGGGCGAGATTCAGGTTGCCCATCGGACCGCCGGGGCCGGTGCCGATGTCGAGCAGATGGGTGACCGGGTCGTAGGTGAAGAAGATCTCGGTGCAGCTCGCGGGCACGGTGAACGGGATGTTGGCTCCGCCGGGTACCCCGTCCTGGCCGTAATTCTCGGCCCAGTCTTCGTCGTGGGCTATCTTGACCTCGTAGTTGCCGGCGGGAAGCCTGGCCGTCGAGAACGTGTAGACGCCGTCGCCGTCGGGGTCCTGCAGCCAGGAGCGCAGGCACCAGGGCTGCCAGTCATCGGGGCAGCCGAGCTCGTTCTGAAAGCTGCCCGCCAGGGTCGCGATCGTGGCGTTGACGTTGTCGGTCACCCAGTTGGTGGTGTCCGAGTAGTAGAACTTGACGTCAGCCACCGCGCCCAGCGACAGACCGATGTTGGGTCCGTTCGGGGTCGCGTTGGCGCCGTAGTTCTCGTCCCAGCTATCGTTGATCGCCGCCTTGTACTCCCAGTCTCCGGCCGGGATGTTGAAGGTGCCCTGCCAGAGCTGATCGTCGGCGTCGAAGCCGAGGTGGGTCACCGCGCAGTCGGGCTGCCAGTCACCGGGGCAGCCGAGCTCATCCTGCAAGCTACCCGCAATGGTGACGCTCGCGGGCTGCGGTACCGGCGGCGCCGGCCCAACGTCCAGGATGTGGCTCGAAAGTTCGTACTCGAAGCTCATGTCGGCGCAGTCGCTCGGTACGGTGAAAGGAATGTTGGCTCCGCCGGGCACGCCGTCTTGGCCGTAGTTCTCGGCCCAGTCCTCATCGTGGGCGACCTTGACCTCGTAGCTGCCGGCTGGGAGCCGAGAAGTCTGGAAGGTGAAGATCTCGTCGCCGTCGGGGTCCTGAAGCCAGGAGCGCAGGCACCAGGGCTGCCAGTCGCCCGAGCAGCCGAGTTCATCCTGGAAACTCCCGGGCGCGGTCGCGATCACCGAGTTGACGTTGTCGGTGATCCAGTGGGATTCGTGACTGTAGTAGAACTTGACGTCGGTCGCGGCACCGAGGTCGAGCGAGATGTTGGGGCCGTCGAACACGCCACCGGCACCGTAGTTTTCGGTCCAACTGTCGTTGAGAGGCGCTTTGTACAGCCACATGCCGGCTGGCACGTTGAAAACGCCCTGCCAAACGTCGTCTTCGGCGTCGTAGCCGAGGTGGGTCGCGGCGCAGTCGGGCTGCCAATCGCCGGGACAGCCGAGCTCTTCCTGAAGGTCGCCCGCGACAGTAACGCTGGCCGGGTCGGGCGTGTGCGACGCGACGGCGGGAGCGCCGATGACGAGCGAGAGAATCAGGAGCAGTGGGGTTACAGCCAGCGAAGCGGTCACGAACATCGATTGAGACGACAGGAATCCAGCACGGAACGTCATCGGTCCTCCCTTTCTCGAACCTGATACAGCATGAATCAACCGGCGAGCGCGTGTCGGCGCGCCGCCGCTCTGTTGTTCCTCCACCGGATCATCCGGGGGCGGAGTCAGTTCATATTCAAAGATGATGAAGGAGGTCTCGGGGTGGTTCCATCCGTACTTCTACGTACGCCGATCCCCGCCACGAACAAACTCGGCGGGCAATCTTCCTCAGGCGCCCCTCCGTCGCCTGGCGCCAGCGGGTCGATCCAACTTCACCACCGCCGACTCGGCATCGACCGCGTCAGACCCGTAGAGCTCACGCAGTCGGTGCAGGTGGTCCATGACGAAGAGGTAGAGATCGGTTTCGGTGTGATCCGGATAGTGGTTGGTAACCGCGTGCCTCCGGATCACCTCGATTACCGGATCGTAGACCCGGTCCCGCCAGGAGCTGACGGCCTCGGCCAGGGTCGCCGCCCGGTCCTGCTCCACCCCCAGAAAGTAACGGTGCGTACGGATGTGGTCCAGAAGCCGCTCATAGCCGCCCGGCAGCGTCACCCGAAAATCGTCGACATCGGCCGGTTCGAGCCCGGCGGTCGCGAGGAAGTCCACCCTCTCCCGCTCGAGCACCAGATCTTCGACCATGCTCTTGGCCCCGACCTTAGCGGCGGTCTTGAATTCTTTCACCCAGGCTTCTATCGACTCCGCTCCAAGCGAGCGAGCTACCGAGACGCGATGGTGGCCGTCGACGACGAAGTAGGCCTCGCCGACCAGGTAGAGCTCGACCGGCGAGAAGCCCAGCGGTCCTTCGGCCAGATCCTCGAGTCGAGTCCATCGATCCCGGAGAGCATCGTCTCTTGGGAAAAAGGCGCGAGTGAATTCCTGTGCCCGCCCCAAAGAACCCACAATGAGGTCGAGTGGGACGACTTTGAGGCCGCGGTCCTCGAGATGACGAAGCCGGAGCCGCTGCCGGACCTCATCGAAGGCCAGCAGGTCGACCGGTTTGCGCATGAGGCTCCCCACCAGATCCTGAATGAAGGCGGCCCTGCGGGCCGAATCGAAACGACTCATGTTGCCCTGCGCGGGATGGTGCCGGGCATGACTATCGGGCCAATGCGACTGATGCCTCCGAAAGCCCGATCGCCATGCCCGGCACCTCCTGTGTTTGCTACGGTCCCGACTCGTCTGCTGGATTCACTCCAGGAAGCTCGGCCGGTCGGTTGTTTTTGGTACTGAAGTCGCTGAGCACTCTCTCCTGGCTCATGCCGCCCGGCACCATGATGTCGATCAGCGGTGGCTGGAGGGTCTGACCCTCCCGACCGCCGCCGAAGCGGCTCTGCCAGGTGCCCGGGCCCACCGGCAGAATCATCAGATTGTTCCTGGTCGGCTCGGCCAGGCCGACCGACGCCGCCAGGTCCGTACTGACCACCAGGTCCGAGCCGGAGACCGCCACGACATAGCTCCAGTCGGCCTGCGCCTTGCCGCCCAGAAACGAGTCCGGCACCACGAAGCTGATTCTGTTCCCTTGCACCCGGATCCGATTGGGGAAGTACACCCGCTCGCTGAGATCTTCCGGGACGGAGCGCTTCAGATCAGCCATCTCCGCTTCGATGGCTACCTCCTCGTCGCGAGCCATCTCCTTCTCCATCGTGCGCAGCACCTGACGCTTCAGCGTGCCCTGCGCCAGGCTCGGTCTCGGTGTGAGGACCACCGCACGATCCCAGGCATCTTCGGAACGCACCACCGCTTTGCGGCCCGGCATCATGGCAGTAGCACCGGATGATTCTTGGCGGTCCCGATCGATGTAGATGTCGACATTGAAGGTGTAGAAACCGTGGCGTGCGATCGAATCGAGCTGCGTCCCCAGATCGTCGACGGCCTCGCCGCCGGCGATCCGGATCGGCTTGGCGAAGGTCGCCTCGAAGCGAGTCGCCCCGGTTTCACCGAAAGCCCTCAAGCGCACGAGATCGAGGTCGCCACGCTCGAACTCCCGTCTCAGCGGATAGACCAGTGAACCGCCGCCAAAGTCGTCCCCTCGTGGATCGGAGAGATCGAAGATGAGCTTCTTCTTGGCCGCCTCCGCCGAGCCGCCGGGCAGAATAAGAAAGCCGAGGCTGAGGGCCAGCAAGCCGGCCCCCAGCTTATGGTTGAACGTGACCATTTCCACCTAGAAGAACAACTTCAGAAACGCCTTCAGCCTCTGCTGCTCGAAGTCGCGCTTCTGGAGCGAGTTCCAGCCACCGAAGCGGCCCCGGAAGCCGGGCGTGCCAACCCTGTAGCCGAACGTGTCCTGGACGCCCTCATCGGCGAACTGGGCGACGTAGCCGGACCCGAAGTCGGGAGTGAAATCGCCGGTGTTGTACTCGTAGTTGAGCCCCATCTCGGCTCCGCCGATGTTGTACTTGAACTCGATGATGATCTTGTCCTTGTTGTGCTTTCCCGAGGCCAGCTCGTGCAGCTGATAGGCCTGGAAGGCCGTGTTGCCATCCTGGAGATCAACGTCGTACATCTCGAGCTTGATCGAGCCCCAGAGCTCGGAGGTCAGCTGATACGCAGCGCCGACCTGATAGAGCGTGTAGTCCATGTCGCGATCGTCGTCGGCCAGGTTGTCGAAAGGCTTCCACTGATAGCCGGTGACACCGTTGACCGTGATGACCGGCGGGTTGCCGTAGAGATCGGCGCTCGACAGGCTATTGCCTTCGACGTCCACACCGAAGAAGTTACGGTTGCCGGCGCAGTCCACACCGCCGCCCGGGCAGTCACCGGGCGCAAACGGCAAGTAGCGCGCGTCGTTCATCCGCTTGTCGGTCTCGTCGATGTACTTGATCTTGCCGAAGAGCTCGAGGCCGTTGCCGACGTTGGCGAAGTACTTGCCCTTGAGGACCAGGATCTCGGTCGACTTTTCCTGGAAGGGCGCGTAGGCGTTGCGGTGGCTGCCGATACCGGCGTCCGACTCGTGGTTCGGATACAGCGCGCTCAGGATCGGCCGGCTGTCATCCCCCCAGGCCTGCCAGTTCGTGTTGTAGTCGATATCGGTGAACTCACCCGAGAGATCGAGATCGCCGCTCGACCACTGGGGAGCAATGGTGAAACCCTTCCAGCCAACGACGGTCTCGGCCATCGGCTCGTCGAAATCGGTGAACTCGTTGTCGACGTTGATCGTCGCCACCTGCTGGGCGTTGCCCTGCCAGCCACCGTAACCGATTCTCCGGTTACCCTGGTTGAAGACACAGAACGAGCAGTTGTCCGGGCCGGGCCAGGCCCAGGTGCCGTCGTGACCCTCGGTCAGCAGAACGTCGGCCTCACGGCGCGCGGCCGTGATCGCCACGTAGTCCGCACCGATGTCGAAGTACTCCAGGTTGAACGACAGACCGTTGTTGAACGGGTCGTTGACGTCGACGTTGAGCTTGTAGGACTCGTCGCTGAGCTTGCCCGCCGGCACCGGCGAGAATCCCGAGATCCCGAAGAAGTCTTCGGGAGCGCCGAAATCCGGATCCGACTCCGCGTCGGCGCTGTAGAACGCCGCCCGTACGTCGACGGTCGGGTTCGGGTGGAAGCCGAGCCTCAGGCCAAAGACCTCGTTCGTGAACCGGTCGGCGAGGTCGAGGCCGTCATCGACGTCGAGGTCGCCAATCAGGTTGCCGTCTTCGTCCAATCGCGCCCTGTCGATTTCGTGGTCGTTGACCTCGTTGTAGTGAAACACGGCGTCGAACTTCGGATTCGGGTTGAACTTGAGCTGCAGCGCGTAGGTGGCGTCCTGCACCGGATAGTCGCCCGTGTTGAAGTCCGGACCGTAGACCAGTCGGTTGAGCGAGATGCGCGCGAAATCATACGAGACGGTGCGCTCCTCGTTGGATCCCTGGAATAGCAAGCCGGAGTTGTTGTCTCGGTCGATATAGCGGATCTTGCCGACCGTGAACGGATCGAACATGCCCCAATCGTTCGAGCCGATGGCCACGGTGTCGACCCACTTGTAGCCCGGAGTGATGATGATCTTCAGGCCGCGGTACTTGACGTACTGCGCCGAGCGCGAGTCGAACTCGCCGCAGTCGCCGCCGACGCAGTCGCCCGAGCCCGGGTCGCCGGCGCCACCGCCGCCGAAGCCGCCGCCATTGGTCCATTGGTTCTGGTTGAAGCGCGCCTTCATGCGGCCCTCGACCTCGATCTTCTTCGAGGGCTTGGCCGACACCAGCAGCTCGAGCTCGGTGCCCTGGCCGTTGTCGCCGAAGCCTTCCCCGGGAATGCTGGTGAAGTTGTAGAGCGACCCGTCGAAACGCTGCGTGCCCCACAGCCACTTGGTGTAGTTGACGCCCGTGATCGTGAACGGCTTGGTCTGCGCCTCGGCCGGAGGGGCCGACAGCACGACAAAGCAAGTCGCGATCAGCAGACTCGCCAAAAGAGTCTTGTGTCTCATGAGTTTCCTCCCTAGGTATCTAGACGAGCCCGCTACTTGCGGACCATCTTCAGAACGGCCATGGTCTTGGCGGTACCGTCCGCCTCACACTCGTACTCGAGCTGCGAATGGTCGCCCAGAATGTCCATCGCGTGGGGGTCGCAGTCGTAGTCGGTGCCGCCGCCAAAGCGATGCTGGCCCTCGTACTCGTTGACCTTCCGGGTCAGCAGATCCATGTCCGCCGGAAAGCCCTCGTTCGACTGCATCACCACCTGATAGCCCCAGGTCGTGGGATCACCCTCGCCCAGATC
>JAAENP010000025.1 GCA_024224155.1 bacterium | reverse complement strand
ATGCAATTGCTCATCGACGCCCCGGATCTGCGGGCCGTCATCGAACTCGAAGCCGTGCCACACTGGACCACGCTGCAGAAGGCGTCGGACCGCCTGCTCACAAGAACGCCGCGCGTCGGCTCCTGGATCAAACGGTTCGCCTCGCCACCGAAGCGAAGATCCTCGGCCGCAGCTCGAAACTGACGGCCCTCGACGGCAGCGGATTCGAAGCCCATCACGTAAGCAAGTACTTCGTTCGTCGCAGGGCGCGCGGCGACAAGAGCCTGCAAAACATGACCTATCGGCGCTTTCCCAAAGTCGGCCTGCTGGTCGACTGTCCGTCGCACATGATCTTGGCGGCCGTCCCTGGACTCGGTCCGAGTCCCGACATCAGCCATCTCGTCGAGGCCGTCAGCGAAGCCGATCGGCGGCAACTCATCGACACGCTTCTGGTGGACGCCGGCTACGACGCCGAATGGGCGCATAAACACGTGCGCGCTGAATTCGGCATCAGTCTCATTTCACCCCCCAAGATCGGCCGCCCCACGGCCAAACCGCCGAGCGGACGCTTTCGAAGGCAAATGTGGCACTACTTCAAGAGACCTCCCGAGCAACGTCGCTACGGTCAACGTTGGCAAGCCGAAACCGTCTTCAGCATGATCAAGAGGCGCTTGGGCGAGACCCTCGCCGCCCGCCACCGCGTCCGCCAGAACCGAGCCATGATGCTCAAAGTGATCACGCATAACCTGATGATTGTCCTATGACTATGGCTTTTCTACGGAGCAGGACATCACTGATT
>JAAENP010000024.1 GCA_024224155.1 bacterium | reverse complement strand
GACTCGAACTAACGGGCTGGCGGTATCACTGGATCTAAGAATCATGTTGACGCGAATTAAACTACAGAATTTCAAACGCTTCAACGATTTTGACACTTCGCTTCAGGACGGACTCAACGTCTTGGTCGGAGACAACGAATCGGGGAAGAGCACAATTCTTCTTGCTGTAGAGCTTGTGTTGCACGAAGCCGCTTCGCGGCGGTATCCCTCCGGTCTACCAGCCGATAGGCTGGATCCTCTGACTCCCACGGCCCCCGGAACCCTCCTCGACGTCTCTATCTGAACCGGCTTCTCTGCCGGCATGCCTCGCTCTGTCGCAGTTTCTCTGAGGGGCAGTAGCCGCCGGGCTCATGTGTAGCCTTCGAGGTTCGGGCAATTCCGCCCGAGCCTGCAAAGGAGGCTGATCATGAAGTACGGAATCGAACCGACCCTGAAACGGACGGAGGAGGAGCTGAAGCTGGCCGACTACAGCCCGGCGACTGTGCGGACCTATCATAGTGCAACCAGGCGTTTTTTGTACCATGCCTTGAAGCCGAGCAACCAGCTGACGCACGACGACGTTCGCCGGTACATACTGTACATGACCGAGGAGGGGTACTCGGGCTCGAGCATCAACCAGCACCACTTCGCCATCCGCTTTCTTTTCCAGAAGGTCCTCAAGAAGGAGGGGTTCCGGCTGGAGCAGCCTCTGCACAAGAGGCCGAAGAAGGTGCCGGTCGTCCTGGCTCGGGAAGAGGTCGACCTGCTCTTCGAAGCCGCCACCGATCTCGGGTACCAGACGATCTGGATGGTGCTCTACTCTTCGGGCCTGCGTTTGAGCGAAGCCGCGCGGCTTCGCGTCTCCGACATCGACAGCAAGTCGATGCAGCTCCTGGTCCGCAACGGCAAGGGGCGGAAGGACCGCTACACGGTTCTGTCCAAGAGCCTGCTGGGGCAGCTACGTACCTACTACAGAGCCTACCGGCCAGAGGAGTGGCTATTCTACGGCCGTGACAAGCAGCACCCTCCGGTCCTGCGCACACTTCAAAAAGTCTTCAAAGAGGACAAGAGGCGGGCCGGGATCCGCAAGAAGGCGACTCGCACAGCTTGCGACATGCTTTTGCCACGCACTCGATGGAAGACGGTGCCAATTTGCTTTACATTCGTGACATGCTCGGACACCGGGCGATCCAATCCACGTTGATCTACCTCAGAGTGACCTCGGAAGGTATCAACCGCCTGGTCAATCCGCTCGACCGACTGCTGCAGGTTCCGCCTGAGGACGGTGGTCCGAAATGAGCGCCGGGCCCTTGGAGATCGCCGAGATCTTCCGCCAGTACCGGAGCGCGTACGAGCAGAAAGTAGGGCGCCTCTCGGCCGCCGAGCAGCGCGTCGTCCGCGACATCACCAGCTGCCGCACGGCCGATCTCGGTGGTCATCTCTACGTCTGTGACCAATGCGGCGTGATCAGCGAGCGCTTCAACTCGTGTCGCAATCGCCACTGTCCGAAGTGCCAGAAGCTGGAGCGCGAGCGCTGGCTGGAGAAGCGTCAGCAGGAGCTGCTGCCAGTACCGTACTTCCACCTCGTCTTCACGGTCCCGCACCAACTCAACCCGTTGTTTCTGAGCGCTCCGAAGACGCTCTACAGTTTGCTCTTTCGAACCACCGCGGACACTCTGCTGGAGATCGCCGAGGATCCGAAGCACCTGGGTGCCAAGATCGGCTTGTTGGCGGTCTTACATTCGTGGGGCTCGAACCTCGAGCTTCACCCACACCTACATGTCATCGTGCCGGGCGGCGGGCTGTCGCCGGATCGGCAACGGTGGATCGCAACGAAGCGGGATTTCTTCCTACCGGTCAAGGTCCTCAGCCGCGTCTTCCGCGGCAAGTTTCTCGAAGAGGTCCGGAGGATGGCGCGACAGGGACAGCCTGTGTTTCCGCGTCGTCTTAGTCCAAGGGACGAACCCAGCGCCTTTCGGTGCTGGCTCGACGAGCTGTATACCGCGCCTTGGGTAGTGTATAGCAAGCCTCCCTTCGGCGGCGCCGAGCGCGGCTTGCAGTACCTGGCGCGCTACACCCACCGGGTGGCGATCAGCCAGGATCGACTGCGACGCTTGGAAGACGACCGCGTGGTCTTCGACTGGAAAGACTACCGCGACGACGGCAAGGTCAAGGTGATGAGCCTCGACGCGGCCGAGTTCTTGCGGCGCTTCCTGATGCACGTGCTGCCCTCGGGCTTCCACCGCATCCGCTACTACGGCCTGCTGGCCAATCGCCATCGGGCGACCAACCTGGAGCGCTGTCGGTACCTGCTGGGTGTCGTCACCGAGACGAAGCCTGATCCTCAGGCGGCGGCCAACGATGAACCGTCGGAGCCGGAGTCCTGGCAGGAACGGATGCTGCGCTTGACAGGCATCGATCCGACTCTCTGCCCGGCCTGAGGCGAAGGACACCTCCAGGTGCTGGAGAAAGTGCCGTCGCTGGCCGACCTGCAGATGATCGCGGCCCGGGCTCCACCGGTCGCGGCCCTGGCCTTGGCGAGCTGACAGACTGATCCGCCTTCCTCCGGTCCCGTTTCGCCGGGACCCTGGGTGAAGTGCGTCCGGCCGGCGGCTTGTGGTAAGCTCCGGGCCGTCAAATCCCTCCAGCCGGCTCGGAAACGGGCTCACAGAGCCTGCCCGGCCTCGGGGAGGCCCCAATATGCTGCGATCTCACCTGCATCCGACCGTCTCGCCCACCGCGACGACGCCCCTGGCTGAGGGATACAAAGTCCTAATCGCAAGGCCCGTGCCAGCCGGCGGCCTCGTACAACTCGCTTCCAACTGAAGGCGGCTCCTGTGCTGGATGACGCGGAGAGCTTGGCTTGGCCTTCAGTTAGAAGCTTTATTGTTCGGCGGCTCAAGACGTGCGAGCTCCGGTGTATGAAGAGCGAGAGGCCGTGAGTATGCCGTGAGGACGAGAGCGATGCGATCGGTACCAGAATGGCATTCTCGCTGGCGTTC
>JAAENP010000023.1 GCA_024224155.1 bacterium | reverse complement strand
TTTCCGGGGCAATACGCCCTCCCTGTCTTGAAGCCTTGGCCCCCCCAATCGGCGGCGCTGGCGGCTCAGCCGTGGCCCTCCTCCCCTCCACTGAGAAAGCTCAGCGTCCTGGCGCCACGCTTCCCTCCCACTCGCCCTACTGGCGAGGGCCGTTTTGGGTCCGTACAAGAAAAATCCCGGCTCTCGGGATCCGGGAGTCGGGATGATCGGACGAAACGAGCGTGAAGTGAACAGCGTCAACTATTAATCCCGGCGGCGACAACTATAATTCCCGTTGCCCCACCTTCTCGAACATCCTGTGACGAGTAGAGCTCGTCACCCAGTGTCTGGGGAGTCCGGGTCTTGGGGACCCGACCAAGGCGAAGCCTTGGACGGGCTTCTTGTCTTTCCCCGCCTCATGGCGGGGACGCCCCCCGGGGGGCGCGACTTTCGGACTACCCGGTCCTCTCCTGTTCTTGTGCCTTGGCTTTCGTCTCGCCATCGCGACCCTTCTTTGCTGACTCGATCCGGTAGCTCGGCAGGTTCAGCTCGAGGATCACGCTGTGATGCACCAAGCGGTCGATCGCTGCCGCAGTGGTCATGGGATCCTTGAAGATTTCCTCCCACTTGGAGAACGGAAGATTGCTGGTGATCATTACGCTGCCACGCTCGTAGCGTTCGGCGAGCAAGGTGAACAAGACCTCCATTTCCTCGCGGTCCTGCTGCACGTAGCCGATGTCGTCGATGATGAGTGCGTCGTACTTGGTGAGGCGCTTCAGCACTCTCGCAAGCTTCAGGTCGCGCTTGGCGATGAGCAGCTGTTGCACCAGCAAGCTGCAGGTCGTCGCCAGCACGCGCCGGCCTTGCTGGATCAGTTCCTGGCCGAGCGCGAAGATGAGGTGGCTCTTCCCCGACCCGGGCTTACCGAACGCGAGCACGTTCTCGTGACGATCGAGGAACGACCCTTCGGCCAGTGTGCGCACCTGCCGCTGAAGCTTCACGGGCAGGCGTTTGAGGTCGAAGTTCTCGAGCGTTTTCTCCAGCGGCAGCTTGGACTCGCGAAGTAGCCGCTCGATCCGGTTGTGGCGGCGGCTCTCGACCTCGCACTGAACCAGCTCCAGCAGATACTGCTCGTAGCTCAGAGACTCTTTCTCCGCACGACGGGCCGTTTCCTCGAACGTGGTCCGGATCGTCGGCATGTGGAGATCCCGCAGATGGTCGGTGAGAGTCGCGGTCAGGTTTACACCTCGGCCCATGCCGCCACCTCCTCCCGGCTGAACAGCGCATCGTACGCGCCGAGGTCGGGCGCTTCGACGTCCACGTCGTGGCCCGGCGCTCGGACCGGATCATCCATGACGAGGGCCTTCACCTCGCCGGCCGTGACCGACGCACCGCTCGTCAAGAGGGTGTGGAGCGCGACATCGACGCCAACCTCGCTCTCTCTAGCGGCGAGTTCCAGGATTTGCAGGTACTCCTTGCTCGCCCGAGCCGGAGTCGTCTGGCATAGCAAGTCGTACGCCATACGGAAGTGGGTCGTCGGGAACAGATCCTCGCGGTAGCGATAGTTGGCGAACGCCCCCGGCTTGCGTACCAACCAGTCGATGATGTGACGGTACTGGATGCGGTGCTTCGACGTGCCTCGGAGTCGCGGGATCACTTCGACACGGCGCTGGGCATACCAGACCTCCAGCACCTCGGCGAAGATCCGCACGTCCACCTGTTCGCCGATCAGGCGGCTCGGTACCGAGTACGTATTCTTCGATACGCGGATCGTGCTGCCCTGACGCACGCGAACTCGTTCTCGTTTGGTATCGTTCAGCCGAGCCCGAGGCAACGGGCGCATCACGGAAAGCTCGTCGTCAAGCCGTGCGCGGCGACCAGCATTCGCCTGGTCGAACTCCGCCTCGAGAAACGCCTCATACTCGAAACGGCTCGCGAACTCTCGGCTACCGCGGAGCATCAACGCCTGGTCCAGCGCGACCTGGATGCGGTGATGACGTTGTTCCACGTCGCCGTTCTCGTTCGCCTTGCGCGCCTGGATCTTCTTGCCCTCGAGGTCGTAGTGCCCGAGCAACGCCCGATAACGAGCCGTAAACTCGTCGGGGTGATCCAGCTTGTGCACCGCCGCGGTCATGCGATCGGTCTGATGCGCGATCGGCACCTTCCCCAGCTTCCAGAGCGCGTTCTGTAACCCTGCGCTCAGGCTCTCGAAGCTCTCCGAGAAGCACACCGTCCCGTTCTCCCAGTTCGAATACGTCAGCACGAAGTGATACAGCAGATGGGGGAACAACTCGCCGGCGATGGTCACGCCCAACGACGCGAGGTCCGTGAAGTCCGATTGGCCGAGTCGGCCTGGGTCGTGACGCTGCGCGAAGAAAACCTCCCGCGAAGGCCCCTCCAGAGCCCGCCAGATGCGCATCCGACGCTGCAACGTGCGAAGCTGGCCGTCGGCGAATCGACCCGGGCGCTGCCGTTGCAGATAGGCAAACACGGTCTTCGCCTGAAGACCCGGCTGCAACGCCAGCATCTCCTTCACCTCATCCCAGACCTCCCGGAAGGGGTCTTCTCGTGTTCGCCAGGTGCGCTCTGGCAAGCACTGGCTCGGGAGCTTCCCGTGGCGCAGATACTTGCGCGCCGTCTTCTCGTCCATCCCGGCCTTCGCCGCCGACACGCTCAACGGCTGGCCTGATTGCCTCAACTTCATCAACTTCCTCACCTGCTGGTCGGTAACCATCCAAGTCCTCCCCATGAAAGGATTTGGACAGGTTACCAACTGGATCCGAGGCGGGAATTCTAATTGTCGCTGACCGGATTTCTAATTGTCGCTGATCAGACGGCCTTGCCGCGGGCACCTCGGTTCACCTC
>JAAENP010000022.1 GCA_024224155.1 bacterium | reverse complement strand
GAGCGGGAACAGAGGCCCCGCGACCACGAGTCGGCGACGGCCGGGCCGGAGCGCGAACCAACAAAGAACCGAGGCTCCGAGGACGACGAGCCGCCAGGGCTCGGGCAACACAACGGCAACGGCGGCGGCCGTGGCCGCCAAAGCGCCCCGCCACCGCAACCCGCTCGGGCTTGAAGAAGTCAACGGTCCCCTACCGCGCGCTGAACGTGCAACCGGCATGCCTGACGGGGCTGCTTTCGGCAAGATATGCCTAGCCTGACCTTTTCACCGAGCCCGTCGGCTACAGCATGGGCACGTCGACATCGTGACTCCGCGCCCATTCGACCGCCTTTTCGTAGCCGGCGTCGACGTGCCGAACGATGCCCATGCCCGGATCACCGGTCAGCACCCGCTCGAGTCGCTCTTCGGCCTCCTGGCTGCCGTCACAGACGACCACCATGCCGGCGTGCAGCGAGTAGCCGATGCCGACTCCGCCGCCATGATGCACGGAGACCCAGGTCGCGCCGTTGACCGCGTTCAAGAGCGCGTTCAAGATCGGCCAGTCCCCGATCGCGTCCGAACCGTCCTTCATACCTTCGGTCTCTCGATTCGGCGACGCGACCGAACCGCAATCGAGGTGATCGCGGCCGATCACGATCGGCGCTTTGACTCGTCCCGACGCCACGAGGTCATTGAATGCCTTGCCGGCGCGGGCCCGCTCGCCATATCCCAGCCAGCAGATTCGAGCCGGAAGACCCTGGAAGGCGACCCGCTCGCGCGCCAGGCGAATCCATCGGCCGAGAGCCTCGTCGTCCGGGAACAGATCGAGAATCGCTTCATCGGTCGCGGCTAGATCGTCCTCGTCCCCGGAGAGCACCGCCCACCGGAAGGGTCCTTTGCCCTCGCAGAAGAGCGGCCGCATGAAGAGCGGAACGAAGCCCTCGAAACCGAAGGCGTCCTCCACTCCGGCCTCGAGCGCCTGGCCTCGCAGGTTGTTGCCGTAGTCGAAGGTCACAGCACCTCGCCGTTGGAGCTCGAGCATCGCCCGCACGTGCGCGGCCATCGAGGCCATCGACCGGCGCATATACTTCTGCGGATCCGCGGCTCGAAGCGTTAGAGCTTCCGCGTAGGAGACCCCTTGCGGCACGTAGCCCTCGAGGGCGTCGTGCGCAGAGGTCTGGTCGGTCAGCACATCCGGGACGATGCCCTCCTGAACCAGATACTCGAGCAGATCCACGGCGTTGGCCTCGACGCCGATCGAGACGGCCTCGCCACGCTCACGGGCGGCCAACGCCTCCGACACGGCGCCAGGGATGTTCACGGCCACGCGATCCAAATACCGGGTCTCGAGGCGCCGCCCGATGCGATGTCTATCGACCTCGGCGATCAGCGCGACGCCTTCGTTCATGCTCACCGCGAGCGGCTGAGCGCCACCCATGCCGCCCAGGCCCGCGGTAACGGTGAGCCGACCCTTGAGCGATCCGCCGCAGTGCTGACGCGCACATTCGGCCAGGGTCTCGTAAGTGCCCTGGAGGATTCCCTGCGTGCCGATGTAGATCCAGGAGCCGGCGGTCATCTGGCCGAACATGGTCAGCCCCAGACCCTCCAGCCGGCGGAACTCGTCAGCGGTCGCCCAGTGCGGCACCAGCAGCGAGTTGGCGATCAGCACGCGCGGCGCCCCTGGATGCGTGAGAAAAACCGCCACGGGCTTGCCCGACTGAACCAGAAGCGTCTCGTTGTTTTCCAAGCGTCTCAGGGTTCGGACAATCGCTTCGAAGCATTCCCAGTTGCGGGCCGCCTTGCCCGAGCCACCGTAGACGATCAGCTGTTTCGGAAGCTCGGCCACATCCGGGTCGAGGTTGTTCATCAACATGCGCAGAGCGGCCTCTTGCTGCCAGCCCTTGCAGGAGAGATCGGTTCCTCGGGGCGCTCTGATCGTTCGGGGTGCTGCGATCGTTTCAGGCATGCCTGAATTGTACCGCCAGGTCGGGCTACTGGCTTGGTTCCTGGCCTCGCTCGAGAACGTTTGTAGTGGTCGAGCACCGTGTCGACCGACTCTGCGTTAGATCAGGCCGATAGCAGGCCGCCGGTGCCCTCCTTTCGCTCGCACGGAGAGGCTTCGCTCCAGGAGGCACGCAGCCGGCCTCTCCCGGTATTGGACCTACTCCAGCCCTTCGATGTGCGGCTCGACTTCGCAGCGAAGGAACTCCTCGCCGGCGCGCAGGTCGTCGGCCATGACCCGATTCTCGGTCCACTTCGGCACCACGGCGCGGACGTCCCGAAACACGGCCTCGAGCACGGGGCTGCTCTCGAGCGGCCGCCGAAACTCGATCCCCTGGCAGGCTGCCACAAGCTCGATGGCGAGGATACGCAGCGTGTTGTCGAGCACCCGGCCGAGCTTCAAGGCCGCACCCATCCCCATCGAGACATGGTCTTCCTGACCGGCGGAGGTCGGGATGCTGTCGACCGAAGCCGGATAGCAGAGCGTCTTGTTCTCGCTGGCAAGCGCCGCGGCGGTGACGTGCGCGATCATGAAACCCGAGTTCAAGCCCGAGTTCTCGACCAGGAACGCCGGCAGGTCCGAGAACTTCGGGTCGGTCAACTGCTCGATTCTCCGCTCGCTGATCGACCCGAGCTCGGCCACCGCGATGCTGAGAAAGTCCGCCGCCAGCGCCATCGGCTCACCATGGAAGTTGCCCCCGGATACGACCTGGCCGCCTCCGGGACCGTCAGGGAACACCAACGGATTGTCGGTGACCGAGTTCATCTCGATCTCGAGCTTGCGCTCGACATCCGCCAGAACGTCGCGAACGGCGCCGTGGACCTGCGGCATGCAGCGAAAACTGTAGGGGTCTTGCACCCGCAGATCGTCGACGCGATGAGACTCGCGAATCCCCGATCCCTGAAAGAGCTTCCAGAGATTGGCCGCGCTCGTCTCTTGCCCAGGATGCGGTCGCAGCCTGTGTACGCGCGCGTCGAAGCCGGCGTCCGTGCCCCGAATGGCGTCGGTCGAGAGCGCCCCGACCAGATCCGCGATCTTGGCCTGGCGCCGAGCAGAGAGAGCGCCACGCGCCACGAGCGCCGTCATGGCTTGGGTTCCGTTGATGAGCGCCAACCCCTCCTTGGCCTCGAGCGTCAGCGGTTCGAGACCGGCCTCGAGCAGGGCCTCGGCGGCGGGTCTCTCGACTCCTTCGACCGTGAGCGAGCCCGCGCCGATCACCGGCAGAGCCAGGTGAGCCAGGGGTGCGAGATCCCCGGAGGCTCCCACCGAACCGCGGCTCGGAACGACCGGAAGCAGGCCCAGGTTCAGGAAGTCGAGCAGCCTGTCGATGATCCGCGAGCGCACTCCGGAGTGCCCCTGAGCGAGCGTGTTGGCCCTCAGGAGGAGCATGCCGCGGACGCTGCCCGGCCGAAGCGCTCGCCCGGCTCCGGCGGCGTGGCTCAGCAGCAGTCGCCGCTGGAGGTCCGCAAGTTGGTCGTTGCTGATCCGGTGGTCCGCCAGCAGACCGAAGCCGGTATTGACGCCGTAGACCGGCTTGTCCTGAGCCAGGATCTCCTCGATCGCACCTCGCCCCCGTCTCACCCGCTCCCGCGCCGAGTCCGCGAGAGCGACAGTCTCACCGCCCACCGTGACGCGATCAAAAGCCTCGAGGGTCAAGCCGTGGCCGGAAATTTCGAGCATCGAGGTGCGCGGTTGGACCGAAGCGGCCCTACTCCGACTGAAAGTCCACTGCCGGCGCTTCTTCGGCACCCGGCTGCGAGGCGAAGTAGCTCTTGGCCTCGAAGGGCCAGCCGAGTAGGTCGATGAACCACGCCGTCGGTACCCGGCGAATCCGCGTGTTGTAGGCCCGAGCCGCTTCGTTGAAGCGGTTCCGCTCGACCGAGATCCGGTTCTCGGTGCCCTCGAGCTGAACCATCAGGTCCTGAAAGGCGGCTACCGCCTTGAGCTCGGGATAGCGCTCGACCACCACCAGAAGCCGACTGAGAGCCGACGACAGACCGTCCTGAGCCTGCTGAAAACGCGCGAATGCATCCGGGTTGTTGAGCAGGTCGGGAGTAGCCTCGATACCAACCTGCGTCGCTTTGGACCGGGCTGCGATCACCTGATTCAGCGTCTCCTGTTCGAAGTCCGCCGCGCCCTTGACGGTCGCCACCAGATTGGGAATCAGATCGGCCCGGCGCTGGTACGCAGTCTCGACCTGTGCCCACGCGGTGGTGACGCGCTCTTCGGCTCCCACCAATCCGTTGTAGGCCCCGAAGACCCAGAAGACAACCAGTCCCACGAGCCCCAAAACAGCCAACAAACACCCGACAGCAGCTTTCATCGTCTGAAGTCCTTTCTCGCCCGCGCAGAATGCGCGGCTCGCGATCCCGACCCGATTCTATGGCAAGCCAGCACCAGAAACCTGCGACGATCCGCGTCTTCCCCGATGACATGCTCGCGCGCGCCACAGCGGCCACACCTTGGGGAATCGAGGCTCGCCCCGTGGACGTCGAGGTCGACGTCCAGAACGGCCTACCTCAGATCCAGATCGTCGGCCTGCCCGATACCGCCGTTCGCGAGAGCCGGGAGCGAGTCCGCGCCGCAATCAAGAACTGCGGTTTCCCGCTGCCGCCGCGCTCGATTGTCGTCAACCTGGCGCCGGCCGATATCCGAAAGGCCGGCAATCACCTGGACCTCGCGATTGCCCTGAGCCTGCTCACGGCGCTCGAACAGCTGCCGCCCGAGAGCCTGGAAGGTCGCCTCTTCTGCGGCGAGCTCGGGCTCGACGGTGGCGTCCGGTCCATTCGCGGCGGTCTCGCGATCGCGGACCTCGGGCGCGAGTTAGAAGCTCGCGAGCTGATCCTACCGACGGCCAACGCCGGCGAGGCCGCGGCTCTCGACGCCCTTCCGGTGATCGGTGTCGACTCCCTCACCGAGACGCTCGAGCACCTCCTGGGCATCAGGCGCGTCCGAGCCACCCGCGGTACGCGAGGCTTTTCCGGCAACGGCGGCAGCGCCTCCGAAAGTGGAATCGATCTCTCGGACGTGCGGGGGCAGGAGACCGCCAAGCGCTGCCTTGAGATCGCCGCCGGTGGCGGGCACAACCTGCTTTTCATCGGTCCTCCGGGAGCCGGCAAAACCATGCTCGCTCGCTGTCTTCCCGCCCTGCTTCCGCCGCTCTCCCTCGTCGAGGCCACCGAGCTCACCAAAATCGTGTCGATGGTGTCTGACCGGCCACCGTCGGGACTGGTCGGGCTGCGCCCGTTTCGCAGCCCGCACACCGGAACGTCGACCGCCGCCATGATCGGCGGCGGCTCCCTGCCCAAGCCCGGCGAGGTCAGTCTCGCGCACACCGGAGTTCTGTTCCTGGACGAGCTGCCGGAGTTCAAGCGCGACGCGCTGGAGGCCTTGCGCCAGCCGCTCGAGGGCGGCTCGGTGACGGTCGTCCGAATGCGAGCGCGGCTGAGCTTCCCGGCCCGGTTCGCGCTCCTGGCGGCCATGAATCCCTGCCCGTGCGGCCATCACGGCGATCGCCGCAACGAGTGCTACTGCTCGCCGCTACAGGTCGAGAACTATCGCCGCCGAGTCTCGGGTCCCCTTCTCGACCGCATCGATCTTCACGTCGAGGTGCCGGCGGTCGAGTTGAAGGACCTGCGCTCCCCCGGCGGCGAGACCTCCGAGACCGTAGCGGCTCGGGTACTCGAGGCGCGCAGCCGGCAGCAGCGGCGGCTCGAAGGCTCGCTGGCGGTCCCCTGCAACGCCAACATGGGCAACGCCAACCTGCGAGCGCACTGCCAACTCGACAGCTCCGCTCAGACCCTCCTCGACAGCGCCTTCGAGAGGCTCGGCCTCTCCGCCCGGGCTCTCACCAGAATCCTCAAGGTCGCCCGCACCATCGCCGACCTTTCGGGCGGCGACCAGATCGGCCCTGCGCATGTGGCGGAAGCGATCCAGTACCGGAGCCTGGATCGCCGCCTCTGCCATTGAGGGACAGTTACGAATGGCCAGGCTAGCTCGCGTCGTCGTTCCCGGCCTACCGCATCACGTCACTCATCGTTCCCGGCTTTCCCCGCCGCGCAGCCGGACTGCGCGTCGATCCAGTGGCGTTCAGCGGCGTTCGGACGGTCGAGACATCCCGCGCAGGATCGTCTCGAGGCTCGAGATGCAAGCCTGGACTGCGTCGGTATCGTCGCCACCGGCACGCCAGTGCGTCTCCAGGCAGGCGAGCTCGTCTCCGGCCTCGCGGCAGGCCTCGCGGACACGCTCGTCGGAGACGTGGGCGAGAGTCGGCGGGTGGGCGCCCGCTTCGGGCACTGGAACACTCAGAAACTGATCGGTCGCACGCCGCCGCGCCTCGGCGTCCTCCGCGGAGGTCGGCTCGGCCGACGGCGTGCCCCGGCCGGCGGGAGCCGCGGTGCCGGCGCCGGTCTCGTGGCGAGTGGTCTGGACCGGAGATTCGCCCTCGGACGCCTCACGCAACTGGTCGATCACACCGCGCAGGTCCGAAGCGATGGCCAGCAGCGCCTCGACGTCCGCCGGCTGCTGCTCTCGAGCCTTGGCGAGCCGCTCAAAGTCGGTCAAGGCGCGCCGATAGACTTCGTCTCGCTTCATCGCTGCACTCGCCTTTCCTTCGGCTTCCTGGGCGCCAGTTCCTTCGTCGGCCTGTGACTCGGCCGGCGACTCTCTGGCCGCGCCGGCGCAGGAGAGGCCCGGAGCCACCGCCGATGCGGCGAGCGCCACGCTCACCGCGACCGCAATCAGACCACGGACGGAGTCGTCGTTCCGCATGATCGTTCCTCTTCTATGCTCTGTTGATCCTCACCGACGAAACTCGCCTTCACACTCGTACTCGACGTGCAAGTCTCGGACCGGTGGCTCTCGAGGCGCGATCCGGCGCGCCGTACCACGCCACATAGCCGAGCCAGACGACAGCGACGCTCAAAATCGTCGCCGCCTCCCACAAATAGGTGTGCGCCAGGTCGAAGAGGTCCGGCCTGGTGACACCTATTTGAAAGAGGTGCACAAGGCGCACGAGATTAAAGCCGAGCAGAAGCGGAATGCCGATAGCGAGCCCCACCAGCTTGCGCCGAATCGGCGCGGGAAAGGCCAACACGCCCACCGTAAGGCACAGCACCGGTAGAAAGCCCGTGCAGCGGTAGTAGACCTCGTAGGCGAAGCCTCCGGGCGCGGAGAGAATCGGACCGTCACGAGCTACGGCGATACCGGCCCATTGGAGCACCCCGTAGGTGGTCTTCGCGGTCAGCAGTACCAACGGCGCGAGCGGCTCGCCCAGAACGTCCTCTCGATAGAAGAAGGGCACCGCGGCCGCGAACAGCGCGACCGCGATGAGGAAACCGCCGAGCGCTCGTCCGCCGGCCATTACCGCCCGCCAGCCTCCCCTCTGCGACGACGAGAATAGAGGCCGATCGCAAGTATCGCACCGAGCACGAGTAGCAGACCGAGAGTGGACAGATCCGGGACCTTGACGATAGCGGAGTCCGAATCACCGGGTATCGAGCCCGAGACGCTGGCATCGCCGTCGGCTGCCGCCGTGGCCATCGTCGTTGCGACGCCCGCTGCATCGGTCAGCGCCGACGCCGCGCTGAGCGTGACGATGCCCGCCGGACTCGCGCTGAACGACACGGTCTCACCCGGCACCGGAGTGCCGCCCTGCGTTACCGTGGCCTGGATCGTCGTCGTGTCTCCGACGTCCAGGGTCACGGGGTTGAGGTTGCTTACCGAGATCGTCTTGGCGGCCACGCCCGTCTCGAAGCGGAGGAATCGAGGCTCGATGTTCGAACCGTTGCCGCCGCCCTGCAAGCTGTAGCCGGTCGCGAACCAGGCGTCCGCGTCGTTCGGATCGGGCCTCACGGTCAGATAGTCGCCCCACTTGTTGTTGTCCGGCGAGTGGGTGCCGTTGACTGTGGTCTGGATCTGCCAGTTGCCGGTACCGTCGAAAGTGCCGACGGCGTGGCTCGGGCTGTGGGTTCCACCACCGAAGAAGACCGAGACGCCGACCTCACCGTTGCCGTTGGTGCTCGCCGCGGGATACGCGTATGCGAAATTCGGATTCCACAGGTGGGGCTCTCCAACCAGGGCCATCGAAGCAGTGTCGACCAGGGCGACTCGAACCTGCGGATGGGCGAAGCCGAAGCCCTGTGCGGCCGACCAGCCGAAGCCGGCGACGCCGCCCCTGAGCCAGGCAGCCGTGATCCGGGGATCGGAGCGACCCAGCCAAGGTCCGTCCGGTCCCGCCCCGGCCCGCGACGCGTTGCTCCACGGCTGGACCATGATGTCGGTGCTGGTCAGCGCGTTCCCGCTTTCCGGCCAGGCGAAGACCCGGATGGTGTCGGTGGTGAGGTGGTTGGCGAAGTACATCGTGTCCGTGGCGCCATGTGTCGGGCGCAGGCTGAAATCAACCGTCGAGTTGAAGAAGGTGAAGTTCAGAGCCGCATTGGCAGCCATTTCGGCGAGCGACAGGCGCAGAATCACGGCGCGAGTGAAGTTGTTGGTGGTGGTGGTGAAGGCGTTGGTGGTGACGTAGAGGAAATTGTCGCTCAACGCCAGATCGGGAAAATCGAACCACTCGTTGTTCCACCCACCGACGCCCAACGGAGTGAAGTCGTAGAAGCTCCACTGCTGGTTGGCGATGTCGGCACCGACCGCGACCGCCACCCGAGCGGTGTTTTGATTGGCGTCCTTCACGTACTGCAGGAACCAGATCATCATGTCGTTGCTCGGGTCGTAGATCGCCACCTGGTCGCAGCAAAACGGCTGGCCCGGAATGGCCGGGAACGTCGTGCTGGGATTCACGTAGCTGAAGCTCGCGCCGCCGTCCGTCGAAAAGCTGGCGAACCAGTTCGACGTGTAGAGGACCTCCTGTCCCCGGACCGCCAAGCTGGGCTCGAGAACCGTCGAGGTGACGCTGTTGGTCGCTGGATTCCCCAGCGGGTTGTTGGTGCTGATCGCAACCGACGGCGAAGTGACCGGCGTGTTGAGCGGTGGCGCCGGCGGCGGCATAGCCAGCGATCGCGCCGAGCTTTCACCCAGGGGTCCCGGGCGAAGGTGATCGGAGAGCAGAGCGTCTCGCCGTTCGCGCTCGGCGGCCGGATCGGACGGCGGCTCCATGGCCAGGGAGCGCGTAGAGCCAGCAGGCGCCGGCACCGAGGCGGTCTGGGCCTCGTATTCCTGGGTCGTTCCAGACTCGTCGTCTTGGCTCCAGGCTACTTGCGGTGCCAGAACCAAGGCCAGAATCAGGATGGCAGCTACGTTGCGCTGGACGTGCATACAGTCCTCCTCTCAGTGCTGTTTCTGGATTGCTGGCACTAACCTAACGCAGAAGACTAAGATTAGCGCGACGCTTTGTCGGCGAAAGCCGACATTCCGCCAGCAAGAACCGACAGATCTTCAGCGGTCAGCCGGGCCGGTGACTACGCTTGAAGGCCTGGGGACTCTGGCCGGTGACTCGCTTGAAACTGCGCTCAAAGGTCCGCAGCTCGCGAAAACCGAGAGAGTACGCGAGCTGGGTGATCGATTCGTTGCGCCGGCAGAGCCTCTCCTTGGCTCGCTCGATGCGCAGCGATGCCAGCCAGCTATCGAAACGCACGCCGGTCTTTGCCTTGAAGAAGCTCCCGAAATAGCCCGGCGAAAGCCCTGCCACCTTGGCTGCTCGCGGAACCCCGATCGGTTCCGCCAGGTTCTGCTCGACGAACGACCTCACGTTGCCGAGCCGCTCGTAGTAGGAAAAGACCGCTCCGTTGACGCGATCGCTCTCAGACATTCGCCCTCCCTTCGTGAGACCCTAACCACGCTCTGATCCTCGATCCTACTCCCAACCGGGGGTCGCGGAGTAGGAAATCGGTTTTCAGCGGCGCGTGGTCTTGGGCCGTGAAGTGGCCTCGGAACGCGCGGATACCCCTCGGGCACCGGTTTCCGTCCTCTCAGCTGGACGTTGTGGGAACGCAACCCTGCCCGTGCGGCCATCACGGCGATCGCCGCCACGAGTGCTACTGCTCGCCGCTTCAGGTCGAGAACTATCGGCGCCGGCTCTCCTCCTCCGCTCAGACCCTGCTCGACGGCGCGGGACGGGTACAAATGGCGCGGCTCTCGAGAGCCAGACCGCCGGATTGGGCGCTCCAAGGCCCAGCGTCCCAGAAAAGCCAATCTCCAGTCTGAGTGAAGAACTGCGCTGTCCGGTGGACGAGAGCGATCTAGACTCAGACGTCCGGGTCACCTGGAGCTTTGTACGATGCACGGCGAACTAAACCACGCCAAGTTTGACAATCCGTCCACCACCGAATCGGGCGAACCCCTCGAACGCGACACTCCAGTCGTCACCGAGTCAAGGCAGACCTCCGAGCGCAGTCCGTTCAAGGTGGGGTTCAGCGTATCCTTTGGCGCAGTCACTCTCGCCCTTCTCGTGGTCACCGCAATAGAGAACATGGACTCCATTGCGCCACGTCTGATCCCGACAATCGACAAGTCTGCGGCAACAGTATCCGGACCACGGCAGCAGCGATTCGAGCCCTCGGCACTAGAAGCTCCCGCGGCACCGCTCGGGTCGAGCCGGTTGAGTGAAGCCCCGCCGATCGACGACGCTTCCGAGCCCGACTACGAAGCTGAGAACTTCGCTGCCGATTTTGAAGACAGCCTCGCACTCCCCAACGAAAACGCCGACGGGGCGCAAGAATTAGCGCTCCTGCCCCCAATCAGCGAGCCGGAACCCGAGATCGTCCAGAGGACTGAGGCACAGCTCATCCGCCTGCCGCGGCCGAGATACCCGATGGCCGCCCGACGGCAAGCGCTAAGGGCACAAGTCCGAGTCAAGGTGCTGATCGGGGTCGACGGCAACGTCAAGGAGGTCAAGCTCGACGGCGGACCCGTAGGAACCGGCTTCGACGAGGCGGCCCTGGCGGCCGCCAAAGACACGCGATGGATGCCCGCCACCGAGAACGAGGCGTTTATCGAGACCTGGACCGATCTGGTCATCAGATTCGAACCGTAGAGGCACACTCATGCGCACGTCGTATGAACTCAACATGAACCAAATACGGTCCGGCAGCCGCGATGACTGGCTCACCGGCCAGGAGCACTCTTCCTTCGGCCTCGGTCCAGCCTGAGAGGCTCGGCTCTTGGAAACCGTGAAAAAAGACCGGTGCGAGCGGAGGCATCCTAGCCTGCACCGACTATGTCTCCCGGCTCAGCCCGGCAATCTCATGCGTGCCAGTAGTCTTCGAAAGCGGCGTTCCGGACGCAGCGGGTCGAGCTCCGGATCCACGCCTAGATCGACCATCCAGCTGGAGCGGGTCTCACAAGCCTCTTCGAGCAGATCCAGGGCCTTTGCCCTTCCCCCCAGGTGGAGATGCACTTTGGCCGGGAGAAACGGGGACGGCGCCGTTTCCGGGGCGGACCTCCCAGGCGACGTCAGCTGAGCCAGGACCACCTGTGCCTCTTGCCGACGATCGGAGGCGGCGCAGGCGACCCCCAGACCGGCCAGGGTGAACGGGCTGCCGCCGGATAGCTCTACGGCCCGGCGGCAGGCTTCCACGGCCTCCTCGGAGCGACCCTGCTGGAGGCGCGCTCGGCCCAGGACGAAAGCCGCCACCGGGAAGCGGGGATCGAGCTCGCAGATCCGGCGGGCCACCTCGGCAGCTTCCTCGAACCGACGGGCGTGGTACAGCAACCAGCCCTCCACGGCACCCACGATTCGTGACAGAGGATCGAGCCTGCGAGCTTGCCGCACCCCCTCGAGGGCTTCGACGTGACGTCCCATCTGGGAGAGGAACTCCGCCCGATTCCGATGAACCGAAGCCAGATTGGAGTTCAGTTCCAGGGCGCGGTCGTAGGCGGCCTCGGCACCATCCCAGTCCCAGTCCCAGCGGTGGCGCAGGAAGGCCAGCTCGGCATGGGCTTCGGCGAGCCCGGGAGCCAGGCCTAGCGCGTGCTCGGCAGCGGTGCGAGCCCGCGAGAAGCCCTGCTGCGGCGCCAGCAGTCCGTACTCCACGGCCATGTTGTGGGCACCGGCGAGAGCGGCATGGGCGGCGGCGTAGCCCGGGTCCGCCTCGACGGCTCGCCGGAAATGCACCAAAGCCTGAGCCAGGCTGTCCTGGGTTCGCTCGTTGAAGAGTCGCAAGCCCTCGAGGAGCTTCCGGCGGGCCGCGGGCGCCGGGAGCGGCTCGGAGGGAGCCGCAACCGGCTCTCCCAGGAGCGCCCGTGCCAGAGAGCCGGCCACGTCCTCGGTGATCTGCCGCTGCAACGTAAAAACGTCCGTCAGCGGGTGCTCGTAGCTCTCGGCCCACAAGAGGGTCTGATCCGCGGTGGCGACGAGTTGAGCACTAACCCGCACCCGTTCCCCGGACCGGCGAACGACCCCCTGGAGAACATGGTCTACCCCCAACTCCTCGCCGAGCCTGTCGGCTGTCGGCGCTCGGCCCTTGAACTGCTGAACCGAGGTGCGGGCAATGACCGCGAGCCGTTGTGGAGCTAGACCCCCGAGCCGAGTCATCATCTCCTCCGTGAGGCCATCGGCGAAGTCTTCGAGGTCCGCCTCCCCACCAGCGCTCTCGAAAGGCAGCGCCGCGAGCAGCTCCCGACCCCGGGAGCCTTCCGAGGGCCTGGACGCATGGACGGGAGCAAGGAACCGGTAGCCGCGTCGGCGTACGGTTTCGATGAAACGAGGGTTGGCGGCCGAATCGCCCAGAGCGTCCCGGAGCTTGTTCACCGCAGCGTTGAGACCGTGCTCGGCATCGACGTGGTGGCCCTCGGGCCACAGGGACCGGGTCAGCTCATCACGGGTCACCAGGCCGCCGCCTCGGTCGAGGAGGACCGACAGGACCTGCCACGGTTGCTCCTGCAATGGCACCGTCAGCCCGCGCCGCCACAGCTCGCCGGTTTCCAGATCCGCCTCAAAGAGGCCGAAACGCAGGATGTGTCGGTCTCGACGCAAACCGATCTTCTGAGACATGCAGCAATGGCACAGCCCCGTAGAGAAGCTCTGCTCCAAGAGGCCAACCGCCGGCGCCAGTCTACTATTCCCCCGGAGTGCCGCCTTGAGGTTCGCGGCCAAATAACTGATTTTGAAGGGTTTACGAGATGATATTGAGCGTCTTCGGCGATGAGATGGGGAGCATTGTGCCTCCGAAGGATCAACGACATCGTCGCGTCATGAAGTCACCTTCTCAAACGCTTCGGAGAGTCCCAACGGTGCTCTCCATCACGAAATGCCCTGTTCGCTTCCTGATCGCCTTCGCCGCTCTGGCGGAAGCGCTGGGTCTTCCGGCCGCTTCCTTGGCGGGAGCCGAAACCTCGATGACAGCCGCAGACGTGATCCAGCGCACGATCGAGGCCCACGGCGGTATGGAGGCCTGGCACCGAGCACCGACCATCAGCTATGAGCACACCTACGTGAACCCTGCGGACCCAAAGGATCCCTGGGTCTCCCGGGAGACCATCGAGCAGGGGCGCCGCCGCGCCTATCTGGACTGGCCCCGCGATAACGCACGCATGGCCTACGATGGCGCGCGAACCTGGTCGCTGAACTGGAAGCGGGACAATCCGCCCAAGTTTCACACCCACCTCGCCTACTACTTCCTGAATCTCCCCTGGTTGACCCAGGACCCGGGAGTGCGTCTGGAGGGATCCGGCACGGGCATGATCCCGGGGGACCCAAAGGAGTACCTGACCGTCACGATGACGTTCGCTCCTTCGACGGGAGACACGCCGGACGACTACTACGTTCTTTTCATCGATCCAGAGACCCACGTCATGAAGGGAACCGAGTACATCGTCACTTACGCCGCCATGCTGGATCTGTTCGGCCTGCCGCCGGAAGCCACTCGGGTCGGACCCTTTTTCAAAGTCTACGACGAGTACGTCACGGTGGACGGTCTCACGGTACCTGCCCGCTACCGCACGCTGAGCCCGACTGGAGACTCATACGGTGACCACTTCGTCCGGGACGTCTCCTTCCGCGAGCCGTTCGACGCCTCGCGGCTGGCCATGCCTCCCGGTGCCGCGATCGACGACTCCGATCCGCGGCACCGCGCGGCACCGGCCCCTTGAGCTCCAGCGGCCCACGCGCCTAGCTCCAAGCGAGCCGGCCTCCTCGGTGCTAGGGGCCTCCCCGATACAACCTCTTCAGGGCTGACGACTCGAACAACAAAGCCGAGGCCAAGGTGATGGCGGCGACCGTTCCCAAAATGAGAGCCATCCTCAAAAAGGGCTCTCCCTGTCCGCTCCGCCGTAGCGCCAGCACGACGAGCGTTCGAAACCACTCGAGGGCCCCGAGGATCAGCACCACCTGCACGAGGCGAGCAACCCACGCCCGCCGGACCGCGAGAAGCCCCAGGAGGCCAAACATGCCGATGACGGTCAGCAGGCTGCCCCCGCGCAGAAAATGCGCTCCCAGGACGAGAAGGCTGAGAACGATCGGGATGAAATGCAGGAAGGTCATGTCGGTGCTCAGGACCACCCATTCTACGCACGACGAGACCCGCCTTCCGCTGGCAGAGCGGCTCGAGCCAGCCGGTACAATCACCGCTGTGATCTGTAACCCGAGAACCACCCCGTTCCGGGCTCGCTTGGCGGCCGGCTGCAGCGCAGTCCTCGTCCTCTTCAGCCTCTCCTGCGCGTCGGCGCCCGGACCCCCGACCGAGCCCGCTCCCGATTCCGGCGACCGGAGTTGGCGCTACGCCCTCGTTATCGACGCCTCCAGCAGCGCTTCCACGCTCCAGATCTTCGAGTGGCGGCCCGGAGTCGCCGGCCGGCTGCCGCGCGTAGTGGCGGCACCTCGAGCGGAAGGCGGTGCCCACGAGGACAGTTGGGAGAAGCGTGTCAAGCCCGGCCTGGGTGACTACGCCGGACGGCCCGCCCAAGCGGCGGCCTCGCTCGAGCCGTTGGTCGAATTCGCCCTGGAGAAGATCGGCGCCGAACCCAGCACGCTCACGAAGGCCGCGCTCTTCGTGCGCGCCACCGCCGGCATGAGGCTACTCGAGCCGACCGACCGGGAGGCGATTCTTGCGAGCCTCGAAAGCTACCTCGAAACGACGCCTTTCGGGACCACGTCGGCCCGGGTGATCAGCGGTGCCGAAGAGGGCGTCTACGGCTGGATTACCGTCAACTACGTGCTCGGCCACCTCGAGCACGGAGGGAGCTTCCCCACGGTGGGCGCCCTGGACCTGGGCGGTGCCTCGACCCAGATCACCTTTCAACCGCTCGACTTTCCGAAGCAGCACGGCCAGACGGTCTCTCTCGGCCGGAACGCCTACCACCTGTACACGAAGAGCTACATCGGTCTCGGCCAGGATCAGGCCCGAGAGACCGTGGGCTCGTCCGCGTGCTTTCTCGTCGGTTACCCGACGGCCCACGGACCCGGCACGGGTGATTTCGACGGCTGCCGGCTGGCGATCCGGACCCGCCTGGCCGAAGCCTGTCCCGAAGACGAGCGACCTTGCTCTCTCTTCGGTGCCTACCAGCCTCCTCTCTACGGAGACTTCCTGGCGCTGTCGGTCTATGCCTACGCGGCCGACTTCTTCAGCCTCGATGAGCGGATGAGACCCGAAGCCCTGGCTGACGCGGGCGCGGCGTTCTGCGCCAGGGATTGGGTGAGCTGGGTGGCCGACGAACCTGGAATAGCCGGCGACCCCTACCTGCCCAACTACTGCTACGCCGCCGCCCACATCGTAACCCTGCTCACCGACGGTTTCGGTTTTCCGGCCGACACCGACCGCATCAGCGCGCCGCTGAGAGTCCAGGGCACTCCCATCGGCTGGACCCTGGGCGCTCTGCTCTACGAACTCGCCGGCAGCGCCGACTGACGGCCTCTTCCCGACCACGCTCGGAACCGGCGGCCGAGAACGCCGACGGTGAAGACGGCACAGCCCGGAGGCCGCCTCAAAACAGGGGCTAGGCCGCAGCCTCTTCGGCCGCGGCTCCGGCCACCGCCTCCGGCCGCTTGCGGTGCGCCTCGAGGAAGGTGTCCGGGTTGCTCAGCAGCCGCGCGATGTCGAAGCCTTTGCGCATTGCTTTGGGCGTGATCTTGCCGCTGACCAGACCGCCCGCAAGCTGCAGATAGAACCTCAGCTTGCCGCGATGCTTGAAGAAGATGTCCCGGCTGGCGCTCCAGAGCCCCGCGAACTCCCTGTAGAACTCCTCGAGGGGAAGCTCGGTGGGCAGAACCGTGTGGATGAGGTCGTACATCTCCCAATCGAGTGTGGCAACGTTCTTCTTCGCTTCGTCCCAGAGATCGGTCCCGGGCAGCGGCGTTAACACCGTGAAGCCGGCGTTGTAGGTCCCCATCTCGTCCATCCAATTCCGCAGTCGGGCGAAGTCCTCCCGATCCCAGGTCGGATCGACGATGAAGTTGCAGCTGTAGCCGACCTTCAGGTCTTTGAGAATCTGAATCGCTCTGACGTTGTTCTCGGCGCTGTTGCTCTTGTTCACCGAGCTGAGACCGGCATCGTCCACTTTCTCCACCCCGAGGAAGGCCGTCAGATAACCGAGGTCCTTCCACATCTCAACCAGGTGCGGGAACTTGCAGATGATGTCCGTGCGCGTCTGGACCAGAAACGACTTGCGAATGCCGGAGTCGTGGATCGCCTTCGCAAGCTCCTCCCCTCTCTTGACATCGAGCCAAAAGATGTCGTCGGTGATGAACACGTGAGGCGAGTCGATCTGCGAAAGCTCTTCGACGATCCGCTCTGCCGACTTCTGCCGATACGTGCTCTCATGGAATTTCCAGACCGAGCAGAAGTTGCACTTGAACGGGCATCCCCGGGCGGTCTCGAGCAGCGCCATGGGCCTGCGGAACTGAAGGTAGTAGTGATGCGCGTACTCATCGATGAGGTGCCGAGCCGGTAGCGCCATCTCGTCCAGGTGATGACGAGCCGGCGGCGGACCCGTGTGGCGTTGGCCGTCCTTCGTGTTGAGCACGAGGCCCGGCGCTTCCTTGGGATCGACGCCGCGATCCAGAGCGTCGACCAACGGCGGGAACACGTCCTCACCGTCACCCAGAGCGACGGCGTCGAAGACGGGTTGCTGAAACCACTTGGGATCACGTGACGCGTCGTGGCCGCCGATCACGATGTAGGCATCGGGCAGCTCATCCTTTACCAGCCGGGCCAGCTCGAGCGCCTGGTAACGCTCGGTGGTGAAATTGCACTGGAGTCCGACGATGTCAGGCTCGAAATCACGCGTTTTGGCCACGCCCCTTTCCATGCCTTCGATCCGAACGTCGACGACGGCGCATGCGTGTCCGTCCGGCTCGAGCGCGCCGGCGACGCATTCCAGGCCGAGAGGCTCCACGAAGGTCAGCATGTCCAGACCCAGTGCGCCGGTGCTGGGCGGCTTGAGCAGTGCGACTTTCATGAGCTGGTCCCCGCGGGTGGTCTGTGCATACGCCGGGCTCGGGCCCGACCCGCGCTTGCTCCCCGCCTCCCCCGGCGTGCCGAAAGTAGTGATCGACGAGCGAATTGTAGACCAGACCGGGGTTTCGAGCCAGGACGCGAATGTCCGGCGAGCGCTTCTATTTGGACCCTTCCATGATCCTTCGCATCAACTCGGGGTCCTCCGGCAGCAGGCCAGATGTGGGTAGTCGTGGCGTCAAGGTCCGCCAGCGCGGTTGCTCCTCGAACACCCGGCGAAGAATCGGCAGGGCCTCATCCAGCCGACCCGCTCCGATCATGGTGATCGCCTGCCAGTATCGGACCTCGACGTTCTCGGGCAACATGTCGGCCGCGGTGGCGTACTCCCGCAGCGCGCCGGCAATATCGCCCTCGGCGAAGTACCCGTCGCCGCTGTCCATGTGCTCATACGCCCGGTGGACCTCCAGGAGCCGGCGCAGCTCCTCGAGCGGCCGGCCGTGATCGTCGACTCGGAGATCGACCTTGCGCTCGCGCCAGGGAGAGCCGTCGCTGGTTCCGGGCACGACCAGGATGGCCGCCGATTGCCGTCCTCGGATATCGCCACCTTCCGCCTGCGCGGCCTCCAGAGCCGACATCAGCCTTTCGGCCAGGTCACCCTCGGCGGCCTCGAAGGCCACGGCCATGGCCTCCCAGACCGTGTCCTTCTCCATGAGATTGGCCTGGACGGTAAATCCGTCCCCCGCCAGGTGGCCGGCCTCGGCAATGCACTTCTCGCCCGTATGCACGGCCACGTTGCCGTGCCGATCGACCATCGCGACCTGTCGCACGTCGGCATTGTCATCAACGCTCAGGAGAGCAGCGAGTGCTTGGGGTGCGGTCTTGCCGGCACGCATCAGCTCCAGCCCGAGCGGACCGTAAGAGATCTCGGTAAACGACTGGGTGGCCACCGCGCCAACTCCGGCCTCTGCCCAGGAAACCCCGGATCCGACCGAGAACCAGTGCGACTGCACGGCAACCCCGAGATCGCCGGTCGTGGCATCGCGGGCCACGATCGAGTAGGTGTGCACCGGCCGGCGTGGCGAGAGAGTTTCCGGTGGGGCTGCACCCCGCGCCGGGCTCGAGGCCGTCGCTGCCAGCATCGCGAAACCGATCAAGACACCTTTCATGAATCCCTCTCCTTCCGATGTGTTCCCGCACTCAGATCCGCAGAACCGAGCCCACAGATTCTCACAGAGAGCCGAGCGCCTTCAATCTGACGGCGTGCCCCATCTTCAACTGAGCCAGTTGCTAGACTCCGCATCCACCGATCGGCCCCGCTCAGGGGAGATCTACTTCGTGAGGATCGCCATGGTTCCGCCCGCTCGCTTCGTACTCGCCGGATGTCTGCTTCTCGCTCTGGGCTCGGCGCCGGCCGTCCTGCTCGCGCAACCTGCGGACTCCGGCGACGCCGAGCTCGCCCGCCTGGTTGCGGCGATGCTCGCGCAGACTCCCATGGAGAGCGATCTCCGGCAGCTCACCCGCGAGATCGGCGGCAGGGCCACGGGCTCGGACGCGAACCGCCGTTCGGTCGAATGGGCGCTGGACCGGTTTCGCGAGGCCGGAGTGAGCGCTCGGGCGGAGGCCTTCGAGATGCCCGAGCTCTGGCTCGAGAGCTCGGCCGCCGTGCACGTGCGAGGCGAAGGCGTCGAGCTCGTCCCGGGGACCGCGGCCATGCCGTTCTCGACTCCCGCGCCCGCGCCCGGCATCACGGCGCCGCTTCTCGACGGAGGTAGGGGTACCGAAGAGGACTTCGAGCGCCTCGGTGACCTCGCCAAAGGCGCCTTCCTGCTCGTCGAGACGGTCCCCCTGCTCGACGTGGAGGGCCTGTTTCGGGAGTACGCGGAGGCCTTCGAAATCGAGCGGCGCGCGCTTGCGGCCGGAGCGGCCGGCATTGCCTACATGAGCTCGCGTGCCGAGGGGCTGCTCTATCGGCACAACTCTTCGCTTCGAGGCGATGACGCCAAGACCATGCTGATCCTGGACCGCGGCGCCGCCCAGCGCGCGATGGACCTACTTCGGCTCGGCAAGGAGCTTTCGATCAACGTTGTCCTGGACCTCGAGACCGGCCCCGCCTACACGGGTTACAACGTGATCGGCGAGATCACAGGCTCGACCAGGCCCGAGGAGGTCGTGGTCGTCGGTGCCCACCTGGATTCTTGGGATCTGGGAACCGGCGCCCTCGACAATGGAGCCAACGTCTCTCTGCTGATCGATATCGCCAGACAGATGACGCGGCTGGGCATCCGCCCGGCGCGCACGGTGCGCTTCGCCCTGTGGAATGGCGAGGAGCAGGGCCTTTGGGGCTCGCGCGGCTACACCCGAAGTCATGCTGCCGAACTGGACGACCACGTGATGGCCATGTCTTTCGACATCGGCTGCGGCCTCATCAACGGCTTCTTCACCGGCGGCCGCCCCCAGATCCTGTCCACAGTCGAGGCCTCGCTTGAGCCGGTTCGAGGCCTCGGTCCGTTCGCCATGATCGACGTGCCGATCGTCGGCACCGACAACTTCGACTTCATGATGGAAGGCGTCGCCAACATCGTGGGCAATCACGAGCCCGCGCACTACGGCCCCAACTACCACGCCCAGTCCGACCGCATCGATCAGTGCGACCTACGCACCGTTCGACTCAATGGGGCGATCGTGGCCGCCGTCACGTGGGGATTCGCTCAGGCCGATGTCACCTGGTCTCGACAGACTCGCGCCGAGATCGAGGAGCTCATCGCGACCACGGATCTCGAGCAGCAGATGCGTTCGTTCAACGTCTGGAACGACTGGCTCGACGACACCAGGGGTCGACAGAACGGCTCGGACTAGCGACCCCTGCCCGGCACAATCGCTGGTACTCTAGCGGCCATGGCGAAGCAGAACTCATTCGACGTCGTCTCGAAAGTCGAGATGGACGAGGTCAAGAACGCGGTCAACCAGGCCCTCAAGGAGGTCTTCCAGAGATTCGACCTCAAGGGCAGCAATTCGTCGATCGAGCTCAACGACAAGGAGGCCAAGCTGGTCCTGGGCTCGGCCGAGGAGTACGGACTCAAGGCGGTCATCGACATTCTCCAGTCCAAGCTGGTGAAACGGGGGGTTTCGCTCAAGGCGCTCGACTACCGCCCGGTCGAGCCTGCGGCCAAGGGCAGCGTGCGCCAGACGATCACCCTGCAGCAGGGCATCCCCACCGAGAAGGCTCGGGAGATCGTCAAGATCATCAAGAAGAGCAAGCTCAAGGTCCAGGCGGCCATCCAAGCGGATTCGGTGCGCGTTTCGGGCAAGGACCGCGACACGCTGCAGGAGGTCATCGCTCTTCTCAAGGAAGAGGATTTCGGCATCGACATGCAGTTCGAGAACTACCGCTAGGCTCGAGCCAAGCGAATGTGCACCGCGCCCTTGACAGGGCATATTGGCCAAGTAGAATAACCGCCGATTCGCCTTTTATTTGGCTGCTACTTCGGTCGGTCGACAAAAAGCACCCAGGCAGAGATGGCCCCTACGAAGCACACCATCATCTTCGTGCCACATGCGCGGGCGCGGTTCGTCAAATGGCGAGTCTCGAGCCGGCGTCTGGCCGTCGGCGCAGGAGCTGTGGTCGTACTCGCGCTGGCGTCGCTGTTTACCACGTGGTCCTTCTTCACCAACACCATCGACCGCAGCGAGCTCGCGCGGATCCATGACGAGAACGGCGAGCTCCGAAAAGTCAACGAATCCTTCGAAGGCAGCATTCGGAACCTCGAACGACAGCTCGCCGAATTCGAGAATCGGACCCACAAACTGGCCATCGTTGCCGGGCTCGAGGGTCTGGATGGAGGAGCCGAGGCCGGTATCGGCGGAGCCGACTTTCCGGGACAAGTGAGCACTCCAATCCCGGCTCAGGGCGGCCTCGAGCTCCTCAAAGAGCGCGCCCAGCTGGTGCTCTCGGACCTCGAACAGATCGAGGGCACTCTCGAAGAGCGCGAGCGCTGGATTTCTTCTACTCCGGCGATCGAGCCGGTCAGGGGCATCTTGACCAGCGGCTTCGGTCGCCGGCGCGATCCGGTGACCGGTCGTCCGGCGGCGCACCAAGGCATCGATATCGCTACCGCACCCGGTCGCACGGTGCAAGCTCCGGCGGAAGGAATCGTCGTCGAGGCCGGACGAGTCGGTGGCCTGGGCAACGCGGTTTACATCTCGCACGGATACGGCGTCACGACCCGCTACGGGCACCTTTCGAGGATCGATGTCAAGCCGGGGCAGAGACTGGGTCGCGGCGACTCGATCGGCCGCGTGGGCAACAGCGG
>JAAENP010000021.1 GCA_024224155.1 bacterium | reverse complement strand
CGGCGAGGACTTCGGCCAGGTCGCGGCACGCTTTTCGCAAGAGCCCAATTCCCAGCTGGGCGGCGACCAGGGGCGTCTGGCGCGGGAAGATCTGCCGGTCGCCTATGCCGACGCGATCTTCGATCTGGCTCCGGGCGAGGTGACCGACATCGTATCCGCCGACTATGGATTTCATCTCTTCCAGGTCGTGGAGCGCTATCCCGCGGAAGTGGCACCGGTCGAGGAAGTCGCGCCTGCGATCCGGCAGGTCCTGGAGCGCCAACGGGTCGACGAGACCGTCGCGAGCTTCGTCGACGAAGCCCGAGAGCGTTACAATGTCATCGTCTTTCCGTCCAACATCCCTTTCGACTACCAAGGTGATTATGCTCATCGAGACACCGCACCCGACGCAGAGTGACCGCTCCCCCGCTCCCCATGCGCTGACCACACCAACTCGGCGTGGCATTCAGATCGCCGCGGCGGTCGCCGTGCTCGGTATCTGGGCGTCGGCGGCCGGCCCGGCCACCGCCGAAGCCGTCAACCGGATCGTGCTCAGGGTCAACGAGGAGATCCTGACGCTCCATGAGTACGAGGAGCGCAAAGCGGCCGAGATCTCGACGATTCTCGCCGATCAGCGGCTCGATGCCGCGCGGCGTCAGGAACGGCTCGAGCAGATCGGCCGGGTGGTCTTGCAGAACTCGCTCAGCGAGATGCTGCTGCTCTCGTTCGCGAATCAGCAAGGCATCCGTGTCACCGACAGCGAGATTCAAGAAGGCGTACAGACCTTGATGGAACGTCAGGGCATCACCAACGACGCCCAACTCCAGGAGGCTCTCGCGAGCTCCGGAATGACCCTTGAGCAAGTGCGCGAGAACACCTACCGAGAGCTGCTGTGGCAGCAGGTGGTGGGCCGTGAGGTGCAGCCCAAGGTGATCATCGGCGAGGAAGAGCTTCGG